>PKXI01000018.1 GCA_003133425.1 Acidobacteriaceae bacterium | reverse complement strand
CCCTCTTCAGCCCTGACCTCACTGAGTATGCCTGCAACAGGGGACGGAATCTCGGCGTCCACCTTGTCGGTGGAGATCTCGAATAGCGGCTCGTCCTTCTCCACGGGATCGCCGGCTCTCTTGAGCCACTTGGTGATGGTGCCCTCGAAGATTGACTCGCCCATTTGGGGCATGATGACGTCGGTTGGCATGGATTATCCTCTCCGCGTTGCAAGACGTTTGAAACCGTCCGGTTTGAACCGGATCATGAAGTGCCGAGAAGCCGTACGCATCGAACGACGGCGATGATAAGTGTGCTATCCCAGCCCCGGTAAAGGTGTTGAACACAGTCTCTCTGTTGATGAGCTGCAAGACCGATCAGGCGACACTTCTGACGGCTAAACGACCCATAACAAAAGATTATTGCAAGGAATTACAACCTTTGGCACTGGTATTCCTGTTGCAATCGGTAGTACGGGCTGTTCATTGTCTGCTGTTCCCAATTGCGCAAGACTTAGATAAGCAAGATGCTCTAAGGACGAATACGCAGGAGCGCAGGATGGCAATCGCCAATGACGCAGTCAGCAAAGTTCCAACGAAAGTAACTGATGAAGAGCAGAGGAAAGGGCTGGACCCGGCTTTGCTTCGCCGTCTCTACACCTACATGCTGAAATGTCGCATGATGGAGGAGCGCATCCGGACGCTGTATCGCCAAGGGCGGTTCGCCGGAAACTACTTTTCCGCAGTTGGCCAGGAAGCCACCGAAGTGGGCGCGACGTTGGATCTTTTGCCGGAAGACGCGGTTGCGCCTTCGCATCGAAACTTCGTGACGAACCTCATGAAGGGCACTCCCTTGCCGCTGATGTTCGCACATTTATATGGACGCAAAACCAGCCCCGATCAGGGCCGGTCGGCGCCTGCTCACTGCGGATATGCGCCATTGAACATTATCACTCCTTCGTCCACCATTGCCGCGCAATTGAACATCGGTATCGGTATCGCACTCGCCTACAAGATGCAGCGCAAGCAGAACGTAGTTGTGGCGCTCTCGGGGGAGGGTTCGACCAGTTTGGGATTCTGGCACGAAGCGATGAATTTTGCTGGCGTGCTAAAGCTCCCCATGATCTTCGTTGTCGAGAATAATGGGTACGCAGAATCCGTGCCGGTGGCGCTGCAGACGGCCGTGCAGGACATGAGTATCAAGGCTCAAGCCTACGGAATTCCGGGCGTTACGGTTGACGGGAATGACGTGATTGCTGTGTATACCGCTATGCGCGAAGCAATCGAGCTGGCACGCTCCGGCGGTGGTGCAACACTGCTGGAGTGCAAAACATACCGCTGGTACGGTCACTCGGAGATCGATGCCGCCAAGTATCGCGACCTCGCGGAACTCGAGTACTGGAAGTCGCGGGATCCGATCCCGGCAATGGAGCGCTACCTGGAGGCCGATCGGCTCTGGTCGGAGGCCTGGAAAAAAGAGTTGACCGCAGATTTCAATCGCGAAATCGATGAGGCCATTGCCTTTGCCGAGGGTTCGCCAATACCCGAGGGCGATGAAGCGCTGGACCATGTTTACTCATTCAGCATCCGGGAGCGCGAGTTGGAGCGCAAGATGTGGTCCCCGAAATTCGAAAGGACCTTCTGATGGCAATCATGACCTACATTGACGCGATCAATGCAGCGCTTCACGAAGAGATGGAGCGCGATCCCGGTGTCTTTGTACTTGGTGAAGATGTGGGTAAGATGGGCGGAGCTTTCAGGGCCACCAAGGGCCTTTTGGAGAAATTTGGGAGTGAGCGAGTCATGGACACGCCGCTTGCGGAGGGCGTGATCGTCAGTTCCTCGATTGGTGCGGCGATGATGGGAA
This sequence comes from Acidobacteriaceae bacterium, assembly GCA_003133425.1. The sequence goes on along the minus strand of PKXI01000018.1, from coordinate 4,026 downwards.
TGCGGCCGGTCCCAGAGATCCAGTTTGTCGATTTCATCACGCCCGCCATGGACGCGCTCACGCAGCAGGCGGCGAAACTGCGCTATCGCAGCGCGGGTACGCAAACCTGTCCAATTACGGTTCGAGTCTGCTACGGCGGAAACGTCGGCGGTGGTCTTTCCCATTCACAGAGCAACACGAGCTGGTTCATTCATTGTCCTGGGCTGGTAGTTGTAGCTCCTTCAACACCCTATGACGCAAAGGGGATGCTCAAAGCTGCGATTCGCGACGACAACCCAGTAATGTTCTTCGAACATAAGAAGCTTTACCGCTCCATCAAGGAGGAGGTCCCGGATACGGATTACACTGTCCCCCTTCTGAAAGCTGCTATCCGGCGTCAGGGAACGGATATTACTGCGATCTCCTACGGCTACACATTGCAGCTCACATTACAGGCGGCTGAACAGATGAAGAAGAAGCATAATGTCGATGTCGAAGTCGTGGATCTGCGTACCCTCGCCCCGCTCGATACTGACACGTTTCTGGAGTCGGTGGCCAAGACGAGTCGCGCGGTGATTATTCACGAAGACAATCGCACGTTAGGCATTGGTGCTGAAGTAGCAGCTACGATTGCAGAGCAGGCGTTTGATTGTCTTGATGCACCAATACTTCGAGTAACGGCGCCCGATGTTCCGCTGCTCCCGGCCGCGGCTGAACTGGAGCGGTTCTGCGTAATCTCCGTGGAAAAGATCGTTTTGGCTCTCGAACGCACTATGGCGCATTGAGACAATCAGCTTCTGCTGAACCTGGATCCTCGAAATATCTCAGCCTCCATTTGGGCAGCCTGCGGGAAGAGGATATTGTTCTCCATGTGGAAATCGCGGTGCAGTTCCCGAAAGAACTTCTGCAGACGATCGTAGAACTCACGATATGGCGCAGCCGCGCGTGATGGGGGGCAAAAGCTCTGGCTCGCTGCCCGTATCTGGCGGAGCGTGACGCTTGAGGTATCGTGTTGCTGTGACATGCTCTTCAATATGTTTCGTACTCGCTTTGGATAGCCGAGGATCGGACTTTCACCCAAATATGCCAACTCCAGCTCAAGCAGAGCCGGAAACAAAGTGCCTTCCTCTTCGGCCAGGTGAGTTGTAAGTTCCAAGGAAAGCTTCTGCAACAAATCGTCGATCACTGCCAATTCTGGGTGTCGGGCGCGATAACGATCTGCCACCGTTGCCGCAATTCCTTGTAGAACTGGGAGCTCTTCCCTGACTCGTCCATGNNACCCTGTCTCCAGCGGCAGCCTGATCGAGTGCCCGTACCACATCCTTCACAGATATTGCGCTCTCGGAGCATGTATCTTGCAGTGTCTGCCACCCCTTGCAGCAATATTCAATGCCCATGCGGTCGAACACATCGATGGCGGATGGCTGATCAATTGCAATTTGTCGGACGGTTCGGGAGGCGACGGCCATAATGAAACTCCTTTGATGTGAGTTTGACCCTCTTCACGATCAGTTGCAGGGACTTTAGTCACACGGCGTCACGAAGTACAACCGTTCTTGCACAGCATGACAGCGTGACCAGACCTTCCTTCGCGAGCAAAATACGCTCAAAATCTGTTTGCGAAGAGAACGCAAACTTGAAACGGGGATGAGAGCGTGTTCCCGCCGACCATCAAATGACCAGTAGCGGTCACGGTGGACATCGGCTGTCGCTATTCTGGAACCACGTAGCCGTTCGGAGCCAAAAAGTCCGAGCCGATGATCATTGCTAAGACCCGTTATTAACTTCTCCACAAACCGATGACCACAAGGCACTTGCCAACCAAGCGCGTACGGGGAAAAGCAGCTTTAACTTATTGATTCTGTTGCAGTTTTGTCAAGATTAGTTGCGGACATCTAGGGCAAAAGACATTGGTGTGGGAGCAAAAGAACGATTGTCAATACGTCACAGGGCAAGCGCGTTTATGATTTCTACAACTCTGCATGTGGACTCGGACCCAAGGTTCCGCCTTGTTTGATCCTGATTCTGGACCAGAGAAGACGGCTTATGGCTTCTAGAACACAGAGAAGTCCCTTCTTAATGGTACCGGGAGGGGTCTGCAGAGACGCTCGCTAAGGATGTGAAAATGCTCGAAGCGGAATTGTTTGCCTTTCTCGAGAATACGTTGGATCCGGTCTTCGCTGCCCGGGAGTCGGGTGAAATTTGCTTTTGGAATCATGCGGCCGAATCCCTATTTGGCTATCCTGCAGAGGAGGTGATCGGCAAGACTTGCTCGATGGTCCTCCACGGCGTAGGGGCCTTGGGCACGGAAGTCTGCAGTGAGCACTGCGCGAAGTTGCAATGGGGTAAGCAGTCGACCAAATTACCTAATTTATTACCTAATTTCGATCTGAATGCAACAACTCGCACCGGACAACGGATATGGGTGAATATTTCCTTTATTTCCTATTTGAACCGACGGACGGGCAAGACACTCCTTGTTCATCTTGCACGTGACATCAGTGTCCAGAAGAAGAGAGAGGAAGTATTCCGCCGTATGAGTGACATATCCAGGGAGGTGTCTGCTCTGGAGGACACGATTACCGGTGCCGCGCCTATTGCCCCTCTCTCGTCCCATGAGCTCGAGATCCTCAGGAAGTTCGCGACAGGAGGCAGTGCTCCGCGCATTGCAAAGGCACTCGGGATCAGTCCGCAAACCCTGCGCAATCATCTTCACCACATCAATCAAAAGCTGAGAACGCATACTCGACTCGAGGCAGTCACACATGCCCAGCAGCGCCACCTCATCTGACCCAAAATCATTGGATACAGGATTAGCCGTCTTGCGTGACAGGTTAGTCATTTCATTCCCGAAGCGAGCAGTAGCCCCGGCCTGACAATAACAGTTCCTTTCATGCCGCTACTTTCGTGCACGACGCAGACATAATGATATGTACCCGGCTTGTCGAACACGTGATAGAAGCTCGTGCCTGGCTGGAGCAGGCTCGAAGCAAACGGCGCGCTCCCTGACGGAGAACTGACATCCACGCGGTGCAATGCTCTTGTAGGATCGTCCACCACGTTATGGTAGTACGACGAGGTGTTCTTCCAGACAACTTGCTCCCCGGTGTTAATCGTGATTGTCGTTGGCGCAAACGACATTGAACCCATCGTCACCACTCCACCAACCGCCGCCTCAGGAGGCGCCAACGCCTTCCTCAGATCGGCAATCGTCGTCTTTGATGAGCAATTTGGCATGATTGCTTCAACAGTATCGACAACATAGCGCGGAACATTGGGATCTTCAACCGCGACGACGCTTCCAAAATGGCCCGTTACATGAACCAGCCGGTCGGCATTTTCTGAGAACAGAAACGGTTGCGCTTCCATCCGATAGATCTTCTGTGAATGAAACAGCTTGAGCATCGCCTTGCCATCATTCTCTAATGTCAGACATCCGATGAGCCCCCCGAGAGATTTTAGGGTGAACGGCGGCGCCGGAGGAGGCATGGAAGCCATGTCACTCATGCCGCCAACCGGCTCTGCAACCGTAAGGGCGGCGGAAGATACCTTGATGTGTTCCACCTCGTCCACATCGGCCGTAGTGACTCCGCTAATTTGTTGCGCTCCCTCGGCCGGCGATGCCGGGCCCGCATGCATCAGGGCAGGGTTTTCCGGGCCTTTGACCTGGAGAATGGCCATGTTCCCTTTCTCCATCCTGGAAATCGCATGATCCATCATCGTGAATTTCCCAGGCATGCTGGCCTTGAGCTCGACGATTGCGGCGCCGCCCGGAGGAATGCTTGTTGTCTGAATCCCGGTCAGCGGCGGCGAAGTCAGTGAGCCAAACGCGTAATACCGGGTAAAGATCTCTCCCACCATATGCAGGGAAGAAGTGGCGTTCGGGCCGGCATTGCCGAAAAAGATGCGTATCGTCTCGCCTTCATTGGCCTGCAGAGGATACTCGCGCACAACGGAGTCAACGGCGCCATTGAAGATATAGTACTGAGCATTCTCCTGCATCAGGTTTTCGACGCTGAATTCCTGCAGACCAGCCTTTCCTTTCGC
>PKXI01000208.1 GCA_003133425.1 Acidobacteriaceae bacterium | reverse complement strand
TAGGTCACCCGGTACTTTTTTGCGTTTTCTCGGATCTTAACAATTTAGAGTGGTCAGCCCGGGGATGGCGTCCCGAAAGAGCCGCGAGGAGAATTCCATTGAGCCTTACCGTTCGTCCTATTGTGGGCCGGCGCGCGAAGATTACGGCGCTCGGGACCTACGTTCCTCCAGAAATAATTACTAACAAAGACCTCGAAAAATTGGTGGATACCAACGACCAGTGGATTATGGAGCGTACGGGTATTCGTGAGCGGCACAAGTTGGCCAAGGGTCTGGGTGTGAGCGATATGTGCACGGAGGCGGCGAAAAAATGCCTCAAGGCCCGGGGGATTGAAGCCGGCGAAGTGGAAGTAATCATTGTGGGCACAGTGACGCCGGACATGATGTTCCCCTCGACGGCGTGTCTGGTGCAGGACAAGATCGGAGCCAAAGGCGCGTGGGGATTCGACGTTTCCGGTGGATGTTCGGGATTTGTGTATGCACTGCAGGCGGGCGTGAAGATGGTGGAGAGCGGGGCTCACAAGAAGGTGATGGTGTGCGGTGCCGACGCGAATACGCGCATGACCGACTACACAGACCGGACAACGTGCGTGCTTTTCGGCGACGGTGGCGGCGCGGTGCTGATTGAGCCCGCGGAAGATGGTGAGATCGGGTTTATCGACTACGTGAACGAGATCGACGGGTCCGGGGGAGTAAGCCTGAATCTGAAAGGTGGCGGGAGCCTGAATCCATCGAGCCACGAGACCGTGGACAAGAAGATGCACTACATCTACCAGGATGGTCCGGCGGTGTACAAGTTCGCGGTGCGGAAGATGGCCGAGGCAGCGACGAAGCTGTTGGAACGCAATGGTGTGACTGGAGCGGATCTGGGATGCTTTATTCCTCACCAGGCCAACAAGCGGATCATTACGGCGACAGCGGACCGGCTGGGGATGGCACCGGAACGTGTGATTATCAATATCGAAAAGTATGGGAACACGTCGGCAGGCACAATTCCTCTGGCCATGGAGACGGCCATCGAGGAGGGAAAGATGAAGAAGGGCGACTTGGTACTGCTGGCCGCGGTGGGAGCGGGGTTCACTGTGGGAACTGTGCTGCTGCGATGGGAGATTTGACCGGCCAAGGAACATTGGCTTGCGACTACGGGCTGTCAGATGGCGCGCGGGTCGTCGCTCTGGAAGAATTCCATGACATTACGGCTGTTATTTGCAGCTTGGCGGGATTAGCTTATACTGTGCTCCTCTAACCCGGAGATTCAGAGCTGGTTTGTTGATCCGGCATTCGGGGGCACGGAGACGGACTGACGGGCAGCGGTTGCCACGTCTAATAAAAACAACAGCGATGTGGAGTCTACAGCTCTCCGGCAAGGGGAGCGAGGAGCGGAGGCTGACCATGGAAGTGGAGTTCACCGCCAGGCAAGTGAAGATTTCAAAGGCGCTGCGGACGCACGCCGAAGAAGGGATGGAACGAATAGGCCGGATACTGGGCAAGAGTGCGCACGCGAGCATAACGTTTAGCGCGCAGAGACACGTGCAGATTGTTGAATTGACTGTGCAGGGCCGGGCGCAAAAGATTGCGGCCACGGGCAAGGCCGACACCTTGGATGCGGCGCTGAGAGAAGCAATGGAACACGCGGAGAACCAGGCACGGCGTCACCGTGACAGGCGGATGGGGAGCAAGAGGCTTCCCAAAGAAGAAAAGGTTATGACTGCGCCTCCGGTGGCCCGGCCGAAGGCGCGCGCTACTCAGCCGCCAGCCGATGCCGGTGAGGAAAGGCCGGGCCGCACCACCGGCACGAAAGCCCGTACATCGATCGCGGTTCACTCTTTTCCAGCGCGCGCAACAGTGGTAGAGCCGCACATTTTGAAGAACGGCGAGGCGATCGCGTTGAAGCCTTTGACTATTGAAGAGGCTGTGAAAGAGGCGGAGTTTCGCGACCGGGATTTGCTGATTTTCCGCACTTCTGCAGGAGATATGTTTGTACTTCACCGCCGCCGGGACGGGCAGATGGAGTTGGTGGAGATTCCGTAGGGTTTTTGATTGTTGGGAAGTGGATGTTTTGACATCCGCTCGGGGTAAAGGCCACAGTCATTTTTGCGGAACTCATGGCGCGGCGCCCAGCCAAAAAGGTTTCCCAATCCCCGGCCGCGTTTCTTCAAATCATTCGCTTGTCTTGAATTTCCTGAGATGCTCTTGAGATCGTCGTTGGGGTTCACCGATCCTTGATTCGGGTGCTCGAGCGGGCATGCGTCATGGGCCGGAGGTACATTGTAGAAGGGCCGCTCACAGCGCGCAAACTTCCCTTATGAATTCGATTTTCCAGAAGCCAAGACACGGAGTCGCCTGTGTGTAAGTGAGATATTTTCAGGACTTTGGTTGCACCGAATACCCGGTTTAGGGGATGGAAGCCGGGCTGCGCGCGGCCTACGATTTTGGGGTAGGGCGGCGGGGCTACAAAGAGACCAATGGACCGGGCAAGTAAGCAAGCGCGAGTGGGAGCGGTGAAGGTTCCCAGGGAGGCTAGTGGTTTGAACCTTCCGGAAAATGCGGATTCGAGCAGACAGCGGGAGATTCTGGACGCATTGCCGGTTCTGGTTTTTCTGGAGCAGGCGGGCAAGATTGTGTTTGCCAACGCCGAAGCTCGGCAGATGATGGGGTTGACGGAAGGCGAATGGGCTGAGCGTCCGGTGGAGGATGTATTGTGGGGGCTGTTTCCTGGCACCGCGGAACCGCAGACCCTTCTGACGGGTACCGAAAAGGGAAGTCCATTTCACGCCACTATGCCGACCAAGAGCGGAAAGCTGCTTCCGGTCGAAGGCACCTATAGCATTCTGGACGCGGAACTGCGCGAGGCAGTTATCGTGGCTCATCCCGGTGGGCGGGAGCGGGCACCGAAGTCACGGCTGATGGAAGACGTGCTGGCCAGTATCCCCGAAGCAGTGGCGATCGAGCACGATCACCATATTCTCTATACCAATCCTTCGTTCACGCGGATGTTCGGATTCACAGCCGAGGAAGCCAGTGGCGGGAGTCTGCGAGAACTGATTGTGCCTGAGACGCGCTTGAACGAGCATGCCACGTTGGAAAAGGCAGTGGACGAGCAAGGGCGCACGATGGTGGAAACAGTGCGCGCCAACAAGGGCGGCGAACTGGTTGATGTGAGCTTGCATTGCGCGCCGTTGCTGGTGGACAAAGCAAGGGTGGGGTATGTTTACACTTTTCGCGACATAGGCGAGCGAAGACAGACAGAAGACAAACTGCAGCACGATGCCATGCACGACGTGCTGACAGGATTGCCGAACCGGGCACTTTTTCTGGACCGGCTAAATCAGTCTCTAGCTCGACGGGTACGTCGCCCGGAACAGAGCTGTGGAGTGCTGTTTCTGGATCTCGACCGTTTCAAGGAGATCAACGACGTACTCGGTCATGCCGCGGGGGACGTTGTGCTGATCGCGGTGGCAGAACGGTTGCAGGCAGCGCTGCGTCCACAGGACTCGGCGGCGCGGCTAGGCGGAGACGAGTTTGCGGTCCTGGTCGAAAACATTCTTAGCGCGGGCGATCTGGAGACTGTGTCAAAGCGCGTCTTGGCAGAGATGACGCGGCCTTTCGATATTTTTGGGCATCTTATCCAGGCCGGCGCCAGCATTGGCGCGGCAATGGCCGGACCGGACCACACCTCCTCCGATTTGCTGATCCGGGATGCGGACTTTGCGATGTATCGCGCCAAGCAGTCGGGCGGCGGGCGGTACGAGATATTCGACAAGCACCTGGAGGTTTGCGTCACCAGCCAGCAGGAGCGGGAGCGCGAACTGCGTTACAGGCTGGACAAGCGGCTGCTCGAATTCCGGTATGTGCCTATGTTCCGGCTGAGCGATGGCAAGCTGGAGGGCTTCGAGTGCATGTTGCGCTGGCGGGGGGCGGACGGCACTGTTGACAGCTTTGGTGACCTGCTCGCTGTCGCGGAAGAAACAGGCCTTTCGATTACGCTGGGCCGGGAGACGATGGAGGCCGCGTGCTGGCAGTTGCGGAACTGGCGCAATGTTTTGCCGACGGTAGACATCTCTCTGAGCATTAACCTGACGCATCGGCAGTTCTACAACCCCGAAATGGTTTCGCAGTTGCAGAGGACACTTTCGGCGAGCGGAGCTGATCCGTCGCGTCTGTTGTTTGAAGTACCAGAGAGCGCGCTTAATGAAAGCCCGGATACGGCGGTTGCGATTCTGCAGCGCTTGGTGGACTGCAATGTGCGGGTGGCGATGGACGACTTCGGATCGAGCCTTGCGCCGTTGAACCACCTGGTGCGCCTGCCAATTGACATGGTTAAGTTGGACTTCAAGCTGACCGCGGCAGCCACTTCCACAGGCCGGCAACAGGCGATGCTGGAGTCGCTGCTTCGCCTGGGCCGTACGCTGGGCGTACTGGTAGTGGCGCAGGGGATCGAGACTCCCGAGCAACTGAGAGCGCTGGGTCGAATGGGTTGCGAGTTGGGCCAGGGTCCGCTGTTGTCGCCTGCGCTGGAGACCGCACAGGCATTGAAACTAGCGGAGATGGGCTACTTGAAGACGGCCCTGGGGGCCTAAATCAAGATAGAGCACAAAGCCCGGTTTTCGGTGTAGCATGGGCGAATGACACCACTTAAGACGACACCCCGAGCGGCCTCACCGCGGGTGGCAGCTAAACTCGCCAAGCGAGCAAGCAAGCCAACCAAGGAGCTGGTGATTGTGACCGGCATCTCGGGCTCTGGCAAGGCCTCGGCGCTTAAGGCCTTTGAGGACCTTGGATTTCATTGCGTAGATAACCTGCCGTTGGAACTTCTCCCCGATTTCGCAGTTCTTGTCAGCAAATCAAGTGAAGTGGAAAAGGCTGCGATAGTGGTGGATGTTCGCGAGGGCACGACGCTTGACCGCCTGCCCGAAATATTGAAGAGCGTCAAGAAGCTTTTGCACACGAGGGTAGTGTTTCTGGATGCGCAGGACGCGTCGTTGGTGCAGCGCTACTCCGAGACGAGGCGGCCGCATCCACTGGGCCGCTCGGAGACGGTGTGGCGATCAATCGTAGAAGAGCGGCAGTTGCTCGATCCGATCCGCAATGTGGCCGACACACTGATCGACACGTCGAACTTCAACGTACACGAGTTGCGCGCCCACATCCAGGCCCGGTTTGGCCACGAAGACAAGGTAAAGCGCCTGTTGGTGTCGTGCCTCAGTTTCGGCTTCAAGAACGGCGTGCCGCTGGATGCAGATATGGTCTTCGATGTCCGGTTCCTTCCCAATCCTCACTTTGTGCCGGAGTTTCGCAAGAAGACTGGCCTGGATCCCAAGGTCGCCGGGTACGTGCGCGGGTTTCCGCAGACGAGGGAATTTCTGGACAAGGTGACGAAGCTTTTACTCTACCTGTTGCCGCACTATGTGAAAGAGGGGAAGAGCTACCTGACCATAGCGTTTGGCTGCACTGGCGGACAACACCGCAGCGTGATGATGGCTGAGGAGATGAGCAAGAGGCTGAAGAAAGCCGGCTACCAGGTGAAGGCGCTGCACAGGGACATGGTGCGATGAAGCGGGTCAGCATGCCAGCCTTATTTGTGCAGATCGTCGATCCAACGGGAAAGCGCGTCGCTTATGGTTCCATGCGACTGCGATGAAGGTGTGAGCCAAATCCACAACTTTTTTGCGGTGATTCTCTGAAAGGCTCTAGAGCTTTCGGTCGATTCGCTTTGTCCTCTCGGGGGCTCCGGTAGATACCATAGGGATGGAATGCGCAAAGCCACGGCGGGGGCATCGAGGTCGAAACGGTCGCTGACCAGCAGATGAGCGGGAACAAGCTGGGCGCGCGGGTCTCCGAAGATGGTGTTGATCGGAGCGTCGAGAGGCGACTCAAGTACGACTCCAGCGAATTCGGGGTGGGATGCTGCGATTTCCAGAGCGAGGTTGGCGCCGAGATCGCTGCCGTCGAGCACAATCGAGCGGGGATCGACGTGGCGGGTTGCTAAAAGGTACTGCAGCGCGCATTCGGCATCCTGACGCCAGCGGGCTTCACTGGGGTGTACGAACTGGCTTTGACCGTAGCCGCGATAGTCGAAGGCAAGCACGTTGACGCCGGCGTTGTGCAGGCTGGCGAGGTTGTCGAGCGTATCGCCCAGATTTCCATTCTGCCCGTGCAGGTAAAGCACGGTGTAGTGGGCTGAGGGACCGGATCGAATCCACCAGCCCCGGAGCTGCGGAGTGCCGGAGTCGGCGGTGGCGAATCCAACCGAATCGAACGCAAGGCCAATGTCGGCCGGCGTGCGTGTGACTGCTGCCGAGGGATGGTAAAGCAACTGCCAGCTTCCTTGCCAGAAGAGAAGACAAAGCACGGCCCAGGCGCAGAAAGCAGCGGCAGGGATCACGATGGCTACCGCTGCGAAGAGCCAGCGGCCTGAAACCGTGGGTGGGGCGGAATGCGGGCGAGCGCTGTTGCGCGCGGAAACGGAATACCTTGGGCGTGGATCGGGTTTGGGTTGGGATTTGCTTCGCGACATGAGTTTGGTTGTGAATCGCCCGCCAAAGAATGGAGCTCAACTCCTATGCTAAACGCGCAGGCCGGCGCGTGATGAAGGCGCGCCTCATGCGTCCCGTCCTTTTACCAAGAAAAGAGCGAACGGATTGGACATGGCGGAGTAATGCTTCAGAGTCTGATCGCTATTTCCATGTCGAGAGCGGTTTGAGCGCGGGGACCGACTCGTCGCTGAACTGTGTGAAAAGTACGGCGATGGTCTGAGGGGCGGTTTGTCTGGCGAGTGGAATTACGATGTTGGTGAGGCCGGGATTAGGGGACTGCGGACGCGGAACCTGGGTGCTGGTGGTGCTGAAACGTGCTTCGGTGGGTTGAAGGATGTGGGCGTTAAGGGTGACGCCTCCCTGCCTGAGCGTGGCTGAGCGGCCGTCTTTTGAAATCTGAACGGTGGCAGATGTATGGAAGTTCCAGACTACGTCGACCGCCTGTGAGGGAACAATTTCGTCCTGCACGAGGACGCGCCGTTTATCCAGGAGAGAGACGCCACGATGCCAGGAAGTCAGCTTGCCCTTGTAGGCCGAGCCGAGATCAGCGACGGCGTACATGGTGTTGCCCGCAATGCCAGTGGCGGTGAGCAGGGCGTTGGCATCGAGGTCTTCGTTCTGGGCGTCAATGGTGAGGGTGTTGTGGCCTTCGGTGCGCATGCGGTAGTAGGTCCAACGCTGCCGGCCGAAGTAGCCGGGAAGGCCGTAGCTGTCGCCCCCCAGATCGTTGGCCCAGCGCTGGCCGAGAGCGTCCATGACAAAGCTGCCGAGGTCGAGATGGCCGTGCGAGGCGTGTGCGTCTCCGCCCTTGAAGCCGATATACCAGGCACCGGGGTCGTCAAATGCGCTACGCATGTAAGCCTGACTGACGCGTGCGAAGCTTTCCACTAAAGGCAGCGGCGCGGTATCGCCGGAAACAGGCGGCAGAGCCGACCAGAAAAGTCCAAGGATGGCGAAGCGGCTGCTTTCTTTTTGCTCGTTCGGGTCCAAATGAGTATTGAGGACGATAGCGCGCTCGTATTCGGCGTAGGCGGGACGGCGAAAGCGGCGGGCGAACCAGAAGACCTGTGGTGAGGGGTAGACATCGGGGTGGGCATCTCCGAAATTGGCGAATTGAAGCGTGGGGCCGGTGGATTGCATGTGGTAATCGACAGTGGAGGAGAACCCGGGTGCGTCGGACGCGCCGAAGTCGGTTCCAAGCGCGGAGTCTAGCGCGGCGACGTAAAGCACGTTGTAACTGGTGGCGTAGTTCCAGTAGCCGGGACCTTCTTCGAATCCGCCATCGGGGCCAAAAAGTTTCATGATGCCGGTGATGGCAGAGTGGGCGTGATCGAGGATGGCAATGGCGCGCTGAGGCTCGTCTTCGGCGATTGCGAGGGCGCCGACGGATTCGCCGCCGTTGCAGACCTGATTCCAGTTGTTGTGCTCATGGTGAAGTGCTTCGCCACTCTTGATGCGTTCGAGCCAGGGATCGATGCCTTTGGTGACGATGGCGTTTTTGATTGTGGCGCGGTCGGTGGGTGAGAGAACGGAGTAGAGCCAGTCGTAGCCGAGGCCGAGTGCCGCGGTCATCTCGGCGGTGTCAAGGAAATGGGTAGGATACCAGTCGGGGAACGCGGCGGCGGCGAGCATTTCGTGTGTAGCGCGGTCGGCGAAGCGTCTGTCGCCGGTGATGCGGTAGAGGCCGGCCAGAGTGAGGATGCGGCCTTCCATGTCGCGCGAAGTAGCGAGCAGGGTATGCTCCCCGCCGACAATCTGGTAGATGTCTGGCGGAACGGCGAGAAGCTTCTCACCGACTTCGCGCTCTTGCTGAAAGTATTTTCTTGTGAAGGAGTCGGTGGCAATGGATTGCTTGATGGCGGGTAAGTCGGAGTCGGGGAAGAGCAAACGTGGATGCTGCGGCTGAAGAGTATCGAGCGGTGAAGCGGCGAAGGTGCGAAATGGAATTAATGCAAGAATGGCAAAGCAGAAGACGGTCTTCGGATGGGGCGTAAAGATAGTCCTTACGATGGCTGCAAGGGAGCGGAAGTAGTCGGCAGGCATGAGCATTCTCTCCATGGATAGGGACAGCGGGATTGTAAATTGAGTTGGAGATCAGCAGCAAGGAGACGACACACAGAGCCCAGTGGACCTGAGTCCATATGGAAGGTGTATATTTCTTCTTGGGCGAAAACGTTAACGTAAGCAAGGAGCAATTGGAGATGGCAGCGGAAAAGAACGAAATAGTGAAGCCGGCAGCGAATGAAGTTTTGCTGATTACCAGTGGGGATTTGCGGCTTTCGGCCAACCAGGAGTGTTGGCCGGCACAGAGAGCCATGGAAGCGGCGCTGACGGCTGCCTTTGCACAGAAGGGATTCAAGCTGGTCCGCGCCCATGCTTACAACGAGGCAGAGAAGCATGGCTTCATTTCTTCGCAGCGCCAGGGGATGGATGTGTTCATGAAGATTCATCCCGAGGCCAAGCTTGTGTTTGCGACGGCGGCATGGCAGTACAGCCATCACGTTCTGCCGGGATTGCGGAGCCACAAAGGGCCAATCCTGACGGTAGCGAACTGGTCAGGGCAATGGCCGGGGCTGGTAGGGCTGCTCAACCTCAACGGTTCGCTGACCAAGGCGGGTCGCGCGTTTTCGTCCATATGGAGCGAAGACTTTACCGATGAGTTTTTTCTGAAGGGTCTGGACGAGTGGCTGCGAACGGGCAAGATTACTCACGATCTGAATCATGTTCACGCGCTCGACAGAAGCAAGCTGCCTCTCGAGACCGCGAAGCTCGGCGCAGAACTGGCTGCTGACCTGAAATATCGTAAGGCGATCATGGGCATCTTCGACGAAGGATGCATGGGAATGTATAACGCCATAATCGATGACGAGTTGCTGAATCCGGTGGGCATCTACAAAGAGCGCCTGAGCCAATCGGCGCTGGTAGCGAAGATGCGGACAGTATCTGATGCGGAGGCGCGCGGTGTTTACGACTGGCTGGTCGCCAAGGGGGTGAAGTTCGCGTTTGGCAAGGACGCTGCGACGGAACTGACGCTCGACCAGGTGCTCGAACAGTGCAAGATGTATATCGCCACGGTGCGCATTGCCAAGGACTATGGATGCGATGCGGTCGGTATCCAATACCAGCAGGGATTGAAGGATATGGTAGCGGCGTCGGACCTGGCCGAGGGCATGCTGAACAATTCCGAACGGCCTCCGGTGTTTGCAGAAGGTACGAAGGAAGAACTCTTTGCTGGTGCGCCTGTAGTGCACTTCAACGAAGTGGACGAGTGCGCTGGGACCGATGCTCTGATTACCAATCGCTGCTGGAAAGCGCTTGGACTTGACCCGTCGACTACACTGCATGACATTCGCTGGGGAGAGCACTACAAGGGCGATGGTCTGGATGCGTTCGTTTGGTTGCTGCAGATTTCAGGAGCGGCGCCGGCAAGCCACTTTGTCGGTGGATATGCAGGCGCCACCAGCGAGCGGCAGCCGGCCATGTATTTTCCCCTGGGAGGCGGTTCTTTGAAGGGAATCGGCAAGCCGGGCGAGATCGTGTGGAGTCGCGTATTTGTTGAGGGCGGGGCGCTCCATGCGGACTTGGGCCGCGGCACGGTGGTGAGTTTGCCGGCGGCGGAAACAGAGCGTCGCTGGAAAGAAACGACGACTCAATGGCCGATTGTGCACACGGTTCTGCATGGAGTGGGCCAGAACCAATTGATGGCGCGGCACAAGGCGAACCACGTGAATGTGGCGTATGCTCCAACGGCGGAGATGGCCGACAAAGCGCTGGCGACCAAGGCTGCGATGCTTGCGGAATTGGGCGTGAGCGTAAATTTGTGCGGGATTACTCAGGCCTGATAACAGAGTTGCCCTGTGGATGTCATGGCCGCAGGGCAGCGATAATCTGCTCTGTGCTGCGCACCCGTCCAATGCGGGGAAAGATGCGCTCGACGGCGTTGGCATGGCTTTCTGCATATAGGCCGCTCATAGCGTCTGCCGCAAACACAATTTCGTATCCGCGCTCATAGGCATCGCGTGCCGTGCTTTCCACTCCAGCCTCGGTTGCGATACCGCAAAGAACAATGGACGTCAGGCCGCGGCGGCGCAGTTGCAGGTCGAGGTCGGTACCGTAGAAGGCGCCCCATTGCCGCTTCATGATCACAAGGTCTCCGGGCTGGCGGTCCAGTTCAGGAATGAGATCGCTCCAGCCGGGCGGTAGCGAAGTAATGCGCGGAGGCTGGTCAGTTGGCGGATGCAAGCGGTCTGCACCATCGGACGATCCGCCGACGTGAACCAGGACAGGCTGTGCCCCTGTCTGACGAGCCGTCGCGAGCAGACGCACGCTGTTGGCGATGACGGTTTCAACAGGCAGAGGCGATACCGGCAGTCCCGTGATTCCTCTCTGAAGATCGATTACCACGACGGCCGTACCTTTGGGCTCGAGTTTGAAATCGAGGTCGCTCATGAGTGAATTCCTCCTTCAACGGGCAGGATACCCATCTCACGATAAATGGGGCGGATGACTCGGCTGATCGCGGGAAGGCGCGTGAAAAACCATCCTGCGCCCAATAGGACCGCTGATCCACTAACAATCACGGTGATTGGTGCACCGAATGCATTGGCCATTGATCCGGTGAGCAGGCTGCCGAAGGGGGCCATGCCCATGAAGGCCATGGTGTAGTAGCTCATAACGCGGCCGCGCTTGTCTTCGCTGACCAGGGTTTGGATGATGGTGTTGCTGGCGGCCATGCCCTGCATCATGCCCATGCCGGCCAGCAGCGCCATGACCATGGAAAGCCAGAATACGCGCGACAGGCCGAATCCGATAAGGCCGAGACCGAAGACGACGGCGGCCACGGGAATGATGCGGATCAGTCCGCGCACGGTTTTGCGGGCGGCCAGCGAGAGCGCCGAGATCAGCGCACCTATGCCCATGGCGCCCATAAGGAAGCCCAGTGTGTGTGGTCCTCCGTGCAAAACTTTGGCGGCGAAGATGGGCATGAGCACAACGAACGGCATGCCCATGAGGCTGACAACGGCAAAGAGCATCAGGATGGTTCGGATGGGCAGGAAGCCGGAGACATAGGTCCAACCTTCCTGCAACGCAATCCACATGGAGGTGGTTTCACGGTTGAGTGTGGGAGCTGGCAGGCGCATGGCCAGCAGCGATGCGATCACGGCGAGGTAACTGACGCCGTCGATGAGGAAGCACCAGGCTTCGCTGGTGACCGCGATCAACATGCCAGCTAGCGAAGGGCCGATGAGCCTGGCCACGTTGACCATGGATGAGTTGATGGCGATGGCGTTGCTGAGATCTTTGCGGTCTTCGACCATCTGCACCATGAAGGCCTGGCGGCCGGGCATGTCGAATGCATTAATGATGCCCTGCGCGACGCTCAGGATCAGAATCCAGTGAATGGTGATGTGGCCGGAAAACGTGAGTGCAGCCAGAAGCAGCGATTGCACCATGGACAAAGTCTGCGTCCAGACCAGTACTTGCCTGCGGTTGAGCCGATCAACCCACACGCCGGCGACGGGCGCAAAGATGAAAGTTGGAATCTGTCCGGCAAAGCTGACCGTGCCTAGCAGCAGCGCCGATCCCGTGAGACGGTAGACAAGCCAGGAGGTTGCAATGCGGGTCATCCATGTGCCGATGAGCGAGATGCTCTGGCCGCCGAAGAAGAGCCTGAAGTTACGATGGCGGAGGGCGCGCCAGGCGTGCGAAGCACTGTCGAGTTTGCCGGGCTTCAACGCGCCAGGAGGCTCGGCATTTGTTGCACGTGTTGTTTCATCGGCGGGGCTCAAAAGGTGGCATCCTTGTGCGTAGTTTTGCGGGCACGGTCGGACCAATGGCTTCTTTTACTTTAATTGGGTTGGCTTCATGGCTGAGGCAGACGCTGTTTATGGTTGATTTGCGACGCCTTTCTGAGATTACGCGGACGGTGACGATTGCCCTATTGGATTTGCTGCGATTGCGGCGCGTCACTATATAATTCGGGCCGAATCATGAAAGTAGAGGGCAGCGCAAACAACCATGAAGAAATCGATTCGTGTACGCATTGGAAGAACGGGATGGAGCGGGCTGGGCGCGCTGTTCATGGTGACCGCGCTGGGAGGAAGTGTCTTGCCGGGCCAGGCCCGGGTTATGCCGGCTAGGAATGTGGATGCACTTGCGTCAGGATTTCAATCGCCGCCGGATTCGGCCAAGCCGCTTGCGTACTGGTGGTGGCTGAATGGGCACACGGATACGGCGACGATTACAAGCGACCTTGAGGCGATGCGCAGTGAAGGCTATGGCGGCGCCATCCTGATGGATGCGAACGGTTCGGACCAGGGCGGAAATATCGGCGTGGCGGAGGGGCCGATGTTTGGAACGCCGCCGTGGCAAGAGTTGTTTCTGCACACCTTAAAGGAGGCGAAGCGCCTTGATCTGCGGGTAAGCCTGACGATACAGAGCGGCTGGAATGTCGGAGGGCCGACAGTGACAGGAGCGCAATCGGCAAACCTGCTTACGTGGACGCGGAAGGTTGTACACGGGCCGGTGACGGGGCCTCTCCAGATTGACCTGCCGCCAAGCAAGAATGGGTTCTACAAGGACATTGCGGTCATGGCGTACCCGCTGAAACACGGAGCAGCGTTGGCGGGCGTTGCGAAGAGCGGTGATACGCGCAAACCGATACGCGATCTAAAGGTGAAGGCAATGTTCGTCGAGGCTGGATTCTCAGTCCCGGACTCGAAGCCGCTGCTCGGTGATTTTCCCTCCGTCGTCGGAGAGGAGGATTTCGACGTAACCCAGGAGGTGGACCTGACGACGAGGAAGATGTCGCTCCAGGGCAAGCTGGAATGGGATGTGCCGCCGGGCGATTGGGAGATTCTTCGCATCGGGTACACGAGTTCCGATGCGCGGGTTTCGACAAGCAGCGGGAAATTTCAGGGCCTGGTGATTGACTATCTCGATCGCGACGCTTTGACCAGCTATTGGAATGCCAACGTTCAGCCGCTGTTGACGGCTGCGAAAGCTTATCTTGGCGATTCGCTGCGGTATGTCTATACCGATAGTTGGGAGGTGGGCGGAGTGAACTGGACTGGTCACTTTCGCGAGGCCTTTATCGCTGGGCGCGGCTACGACCCGGTGCCGTATCTGCCCGTGGTTATTGGACGCATCGTCGGCAGCCGCGAGACGAGCGACCGTTTTTTAAACGACCTTCGCCGAACCGTCGGGGATCTGGTGCTGACGGATCATTACGAGATCTTTGGACAACTTGCTGCGAAGAACGGGCTTGGATTTCATCCCGAATCCGGAGGGCCGCATGGTGCGCCGGTGGATTCTCTGCAATTGCTCGGAGCGGGAAGCTTTCCGCAGACGGAGTTCTGGGCGCCTTCTGCGCATCGCGCGACGGAGCTTGATCGCTTCTTTGTGAAGGAGGCTTCGAGTGCGGCGCACATCTACGGCAAAACGCTGGTGGCGGCAGAGGGAATGACGAGTGTTGGGCCGCAGTGGGAAGAGTCGCCGGGCATGGACCTGAAGCCGACCTTCGACCAGGAGGTATGCGCGGGATTGAACCTGCTGGTTTGGCACGAATTCGCCTCCTCACCGGCATCGACGGGGTTTCCGGGGCAGGAGTATTTTGCGGGGACGCACTTCAATCCCAAGGTCACCTGGTTTAAAGATGGCAAAGCGTTTTTCGATTACATCGGACGAGTGCAGTTTCTGATGCAGCAGGGTGTGCCGGTGTCGGATGTGCTGTATTACTACGGCGACCAGGTGCCGAACTTTGTGCAGTTCAAATGGAGCGATCCAGCCCATGTGATGCCGGGGTACGACTACGACGTGTTGGACGAGGATGTGCTGACGAAGGGGCTGACGGTCGCGAATCATCGCATCCGGCTGAAGAACGGAACGGAGTATCGCGAACTGGTGTTACCGCCCTTGACGAACATCTCGCTGCCTGCGTTGCAGGCGGTGGAGAAGCTGGTGAATGCAGGAGCGACGGTGGTGGGCCCGAAGCCTGTGCGGTTGACGGGGATGCCGACCGCGAAGCAGACAGATGCCGACGTGGTCGCGATTGCGGATCGGCTGTGGGCCGGCTGCGATAGCGATGGCACCGGAGTGAGCAAAGTCGGGTTGGGGAAGATTGTCTGTGGCGAGCGGGCGCGGGCTGCGCTTGAAGACGATGGTGTTGCGCCAGATTTGACGAGCGCGGGGCCGGCTCCGGATGCGGATTTCGACTTTGTGCATCGGCGTGGACATGGGGCGGAGATTTATTTTGTGCGCAACAGGAAGCCGAACGCGGTGGCGACGGTGTTGAGTTTCCGCGCGCGCGGGCTTGCGCCGGAGATTTGGAATGCAGAGACGGGTGCTGTAACGCCACAGGGCGTGTACGAACAAACCAAAGACGGGCGCACTAATCTGCCCATGTGGCTGGGTCCTTATGGGTCGGTTGTCGTCGTCTTCCGCCGGGCGGCCAGCGCTCATGTTGTGCGGATGGAGCGCGGCGGGCAGGAGGTCTTTCCGAAGTTGAGCGCGGATACGACGCCTTTCGAAGTGGAGATTCGGAGCGGACGCATGTTACTGCGAGCGGAACATGGCGGACGTTATGTTGCCGTGGATGCGATGGGGCGGAGACACGCGGCTACGGAGGCGGAGGTCACGGTGTTGCCAGTGGCGAGACCTTGGACGGTTGCCTTTACTCCGGGATGGGGAGCGCCGGCGCAGGTCCACATGGACAAGCTGGCCTCATGGACCGAGTCAAGCGAAGAAGGCGTGCGGCACTACTCGGGGACAGCGGCTTACACAACGGCGTTTCTCATGCTTGCGAATCCACCGGAACATGCGCGTGTAATGCTCGACCTGGGCGAAGTGCGGGAGACGGCGCGAGTCTGGGTGAATGGCAAGGAGATGGGCGTTGCGTGGAAGAGGCCGTTTACGATTGACGTCACTTCGGCAGTGGTACCGGGGAATAACTCGCTGAAGGTGCAGGTCACGAACCTCTGGCCGAACCGAATTATCGGTGACCAGACCCTGCCCGAGGCGAAGCGTTTCACGCACACGAACATCACGAAGTTCAAGGCGGATTCACCGTTGATGCCTTCGGGTCTGCTGGGGCCGGTCGTGATAAGAATCGATGGGGCAGTGGGGATGGGGGCGGAGAAGTAGTGTCTACTGCCGAATGGTTGAGGTTCGTGGTATCCCACTCATGCGGCAAAAAGCGCCGCATGAATGGGGCACTCGGCAGTTGTGGGGTGGAATTCGTGGATTCCCAGGTCCGAAAATCCGGACCTGGGGCACCCGGCACCCGGCCCATTAGCTTCGAATCGGATGGGGCATTTTCTCTGCAAAAAATGCGGCTCCGCGTGGTGCGGACCGGTTGCTATTCGCCGATGGCGTGGTCGGTCTTGATGTCTATGCCACTCCAGGCTTTTTGCTGGGTCCAGGGTTCGGCGGGGGCGGACCAGAATTCGTCGGTTGATGGTAGGCCAAGAGGGAGCCATGCAGCGGAGCATAGGTACAGGCTTCCAGTGGAGATGTACGGTTCCCCGATGGAGGGCTGATGGCCTGCGAAGCCGATGGTTAGCCAGCCTTTGTCGTCGAAGGTTCCCTTTGCCGCATTCATGCGAGACATTACGGCAGTCAGCGCACAGCGGACTTGTGCTGGATGAACGCCTTCGGGAAGTTGATGGCGGAGGGCCATCTCGGCGAGGTGCTGGAATGCTCCGTAACGATAGGCTAGAGAGCGGCCGATGGCGGGGAAGGTGCCTTCGGGGCTGATGAGGCGCTCCTGAATGGCGGCGTAGCGGCGGGCGCGAGCTTCGACGGGCTTGCGGAAGAGGAACTCCCAGCGTTTGATGCTGCTTACGGCGTCGAGGACATTGAGCAGCATGGGCTGAATGACGAAGCTGTTGTAGTAGTCCCAGTGGAAGTCGGGGCCATCGCCGTAGACTCCGTCGCCCTTGTACCACTGCTGGTGTTGGCGCAGCGCGTAGTCAATGCGCATGGTGTCCCATGGCTGGCCGCATTTGCAGAACATCGCTTCGATGATCGCAGAGAAGAGAAGCCAGTTGTTAAAGCCGGGTTGTACCTTGCGCGTCTCGACCATGGCCCGGACAAGGTTGTCTTTGGTTGCGGAGTCAAGCCTGGCCCAGAGTTCGTTGGGGGCGCGGACGATGGCGAGCGCAAGGAAGGCGGCATCGACGACAGACTGCTGGTTGTTGCCGAAGTTGAGAACGTCTGGAGATTCTGGATCACAGCCGTAGCGGATGGCGAGACGCGCCCATTCGCGATAGCGCGTGCGCAACTTTTCTTCCGCTGGATCGTTGCCGGACTCGGCCTCAAGCCAGGGCGCGATGCCGCAGAGCAGACGGCCGACGGCCTGGAGGTGCGTCGAGTTGCGGCTGGCTTCTTCCTGCCCCTTGGCGCACTCGACGGGCATGGTGGCGCGGAGCTTTTGCTGGCTGATCGCTTCGAGAAGGGGCTGCGAGACTTGCTCCATGATGGCCAGCCATTTTTTGCGGTCTTCTCTCCCGCTTGCAGGGCCTAGCGTTGCTTCTGCCGCTGCATGGGTTGCCGAACCTGCCAAAAGCGGTGCGGATGCCAGTAACGCGCTCTTCAGGAATGTGCGCCGGGTTTCGGTGCCTTGCGATTGCATTGATTACGATCCTTCCAGCTTGTTGTTGTCCGCAAACATTCTAGCGGCTGCGGGTTCTCTTGGGGACGCTGGGACGCTGCGATGAACGGCTCCTGTAAAGTTGGAGTTGGGAACGTGCGGAGATCAGCAGGTTGTTTCTCTGAATCGGGATGGGGCGGGTTTGGCGATTGACGCGGAACAAGGGAATCTGAATGCGCTGTTGCAGTCAGTGTTCGGTTTTGCCCGTTTCAGGGCCGGCCAAGAGGCGGTATGCCGCGCGGCGATCGAGGGGCAGGACCTGCTGCTGGTGATGCCGACGGGTGCGGGGAAGAGTCTTTGCTATCAGTTGCCGGCGATTGCTCGGGGAGGGACGGCGCTGGTGATTTCGCCGTTGATTGCTCTGATGGAGGACCAGGCGGCAAAGCTAGCTGCACTGGGGCTGAAGGTGGCACGGATTCACTCAGGGCTGGATCGCGGAGTCGCGCGGCAGGCTTGCGTGGATTATCTGCAGGGGGCACTTCAGTTCCTGTTCGTCGCGCCGGAGCGGCTGCGGGTGCCCGGGTTTTCAGAGATGCTGGCCAAGCGCAGGCTTTCGCTGATCGCGATTGACGAGGCGCACTGCATCTCGCAATGGGGTCACGACTTCAGGCCCGACTACCGGATGCTGGGTGACCATCTGCCTGGGCTAAGGGGCGGGGATGATGCCGCGCCCGTTGTAGCTCTTACGGCAACGGCAACGCCATCGGTGCAGGCCGACATCCTCGCGCAACTGGGGATGGTGAAGCCGGTCAAGTTCATTCACGGATTCCGGCGCGACAATCTGGCAATTGAGGTAGTGGAACTCCCGGTGCCGGACCGGGCGGGAACGATCTGCAGTCTGCTGGCGGACCCAAAGCGGCGGCCAGCGATTGTGTATGCAACTTCGCGCAAGCAGGCGGAGCGGCTAGCGGAGGAATTGACGCATGGGGTTCCTGCGGCGGCGTATCACGCGGGGCTCGATGCCGAGAGGCGTGAGCGGGTGCAGCGGGCTTTCCAAGCTGGCGATCTTGAGGTGGTGGTGGCAACCATCGCCTTTGGAATGGGGATCGACAAATCGGATATAAGGACGGTAATTCATTCCGGGCTGCCGGCGACTCTGGAGGGCTACTACCAGGAGATCGGACGAGCGGGTCGAGATGGCGCTCCAAGTCGCACGTACCTGATGCATTCTTATGCCGACCAACGGACACACGACTTCTTTTTGAACCGCGACTATCCGCCTACGGAACATTTAAATCAGATTTTTCGAGGACTGAGCGACGTGCGGCAGCCGGTCGAGGCACTGCGCGAGAGCTCGAAACTAGGCGAAGAAGAGTTCGATAAAGCGTTGGAAAAATTGGAGATCCACGGCGGTGCTCGGGTGGATTTTGGCGGCTACGTTTCAAGGGGCGGGACAGGCTGGAAGAAGACTTATACGATCCAGGCACAGTTCCGGGCGGAACAGCTTGAGAAGGTGCTTCGATTCACCACTTCAGCGGAGTGCCGAATGGCGGCGCTGGTGCGGCACTTTGGTGACGTGGAAGACGCGAGCCGGATGTGCGGGAAGTGCGACGTGTGCGATCCCGCTGGGGCGGAGTTGCGGCAGTTCCGGCGGGCCTCTGCGGCGGAGCGGGAAATGGTGCAGCGGATTGTGGGCGAACTGCGCACGGTGGATTACAAAGCCACAGGGACACTGCAAAGGAGCCTTGACGAGTTCGGCAGATTGAACCGGGAAGAGTTCGACGGGCTGCTGGATGCGATGGTGCGGGCAGGGTTGATCGGGATTGAAGAATCGGAGTTCGAGAAAGACGGTGAAGTGATACGGTTCCGCAAGGTGCGGCTGACGGAGGTGGGGCTGGAGGTTCGGCCGACAACTCCGTTGGCGCTGTTGGTCAGCGACGGGATTGTGGAGGAGTTTTGCGGGCGAGCTGTGCCGCAGGCGAGAGTACACAAGGCTAAGTCTGCAGCGGGAAAGGCCGCGAAAAAGGTTGAGGCGGTGCCAGCGCAATTATCTGCGCATGGCGAGGCTTTGGCGGCGCGGCTGAGGGAGTGGCGGGCTGCGGAGGCGAAGCGGCTGAGAGTTCCGGCATATGTGGTGCTGCACGACCGGACTCTGAATGCGCTGGCGCTTGCGCGGCCTGCGAATCCGAGACAGTTGTTGGAGATCGATGGGGTGGGGCCAGCCAAGGTCGATAAATTTGGCGAGGCGATTCTGGAGTTGTGCAGGAAGAGGTGATTGTCGTTGTGGTCGATTGCTATTCTGCCGCCTTGGCTGCAAGAGCTTCAATCACGGCGATATTCTGCAGCGGCTCGGAGAGAACGTTGCGGCGGTCGCGCAGGTATTCGGGTGAGTTGTAGGAAATCCGGGTCTTTCCTTGATTGTCTTCACGGATCAGGATTTTGAGTGGCAGATCAATCGCGACGCTGGGCGACGCGAGCATGAGGGGTGTGCCTGCTTTGGGGCTGCCGAAGATGAGNNAGCTTTGTGGGCCGCATCGCGATGCCTACTTTTTCAGCTTCGCCGCTGTGATCGATCGATGCGGTTAGCGTCACACCTTTTGCCTTGAGGATGGCCTTGAGCTTCTCTACTGTATTGTCGACTGGGCTGCTGCCAGGTATTTCAATGATTCCGTTTCCAGTGATGTCCGCCATCCTGCCTCCGCTTTGAAACTTTCTTTGGAATATGGATGCGGTTCAGCTTGAAAAGTGACAGAGGATGGTTGCGAATCGGGGAGCCGCGAACAGGTGGGCGATTGGCAGTCGCTCTGAGGGCAGAAAAAGAGCCCCCAGTAGAGTCCGGGGGCCTTGTTCAATCGCAATCGGTTGCTAAGCAACGCGCTCAATGACTACGGACTCGAGGATGACGGGTTTGTGGGGCTTGTCCTGACCGCTGCGGGGGACGAGCGAGATTTTGGTGACGATATCCTGGCCTTCAACAACTTCGCCAAAGATGGTGTGGTTGCCGGTGAGGTGAGGCGTTGGGGCGACGGTGATGAAGAACTGGCATCCGTTGGTGCCGGGGCCGCTGTTGGCCATGGCCAGCTTGCCGGGCTTGTCGAACTTGTGCGGAGAGCCCTTGGTCTCGTCCTGGAAGCGGTAGCCGGGGCCGCCCATGCCGGTGCCGGTGGGGTCGCCGCCCTGGATCATGAAGTCGGGAATGACGCGGTGAAAGATAGTGCCGTCGAAGAGCTTGTCCGTCGATTTTGCGCGAGTAGTGGGGTGGACCCACTCCTTGGCGCCTTCGGCGAGTTCAACGAAGTTTTTGACGGTGATAGGCGCGTCGCTCTCGAAGAGGCGGACGGTAATCTTGCCTTCAGTGGTTGTGAAGACGGCGTAGGTTCCTGATGCGAGTGCCATTTGAGCTCCTGGATTTCGAGGATTCCCAGGTCTCAAAATCAAAACCTGGGTCACCCGAATGTTTTGAGGTTACGGTTTGGGTGTGGCCGGCGGTGGCTTGAGGGCGGGGGCTGCCGCAGGATTTGGCGCGGGCGGCACGGGCTGGCCTTCAGTGACGATAGTGACCTTCTGCAGGATCACCGGCGTGTTCGGCTTGTCATCACTGTCGCGCGGAACTCGAGCGAGGGCTTTGACGACCTCGACGCTGGCGTCGTCGCACTGGCCGAAGAGAGTGTAGTGACCGTTGAGTGTGTCGTAAGCCTGCTCTGTGATGAAGAACTGGCTACCGTTGGTATTGGGGCCAGAGTTGGCCATGGCGAGGCGGCCTGGCCGGTCGAAGTTCAAGTTGGGATCGATCTCGTCATCGAAGGCATAGCCTGGGTCGCCCATGCCTGTTCCGACAGGGTCGCCGCCCTGAATCATGAACTCGGGAATGACGCGGTGGAATGTGGTTCCGTTGTAGAGCGGCTTGTGGTGCTGCACCTTCTTGGTGTTGGGGTCGGTCCAGTCCTTGCTGCCCAGAGCCAGTGCGATGAAGTTGGCGACGGCCATCGGCGCCTGCTTCTGGAAAAACTGGCAGGTTATGCGACCCATTGAAGTGTCCATTACCACGGTGGGGCCGTTGGGAGGTATGGTGACTGGGACGTTAGCCGTTGGGGCGTCGGGCAGGTCCTGCGCCGGTGGGGGTGTGGGCGGAGCGGACTGCTGGGCGAGCGCAGCAAAAGGGGCGGAGGTCAGGTAAAGCAGGGACAGAGCAGGAACGAGTAGTGAGAACTTGAGTTTCATGCCGAATTTGAGGGTAAATCACGCGGCGGGAATGATGCTAGTCGGCGCGGGGATTGTATCTTTATTCAATGAGCATTTTTCGGATTTTACGGGTTGGATTTGTTGCTTGCGGGGTGCTTTGTTTTGCGGTTTCGGCTCCATGCGCGGGCGCACAGGCGGACAAGCCGGCGGACAAGGCTTCGGCGGATAAAACTCCGGCGGCTGACAAGACGGCACTGCCTCCTTTTCCAGCAGAAGCGCATGCGCAGCAGTCGATGCAGATCGATGGGAAGACGCTGAAGTACACCGTGACCGTGGGTGCAATTTCCACGCGTGATAAAGATGGCAAGGCAGCCGGCGATGTGGTGGTGACTGCGTACACGATGGAAGGCGAAAACCGTCCTGTTACGTTTGCGCTGAATGGCGGTCCTGGCGCTTCAAGCGTGTATCTGAATTTTGGCGCCATCGGTCCGAAGCATTTGAAGGCCGGCAATGAAGGCGACAGTCCATCCGATGCGCCGGTGCTTACGGATAATCCGGGGACCTGGTTGGATTTTACGGATCTTGTTTTTATCGATCCGGTGGGGACGGGGTTCAGCCGGGCTACGGTTCCTGAAGATCAGGCGAAGAAACTTTTCTACAGCACCGGACCCGACATTGAATATCTTTCGCGGGTCATCTACGACTGGCTGGTGAAGAACGACAGGCTTGGCTCGCGCAAGTATTTGGTGGGCGAGAGCTACGGAGGATTTCGCGGGCCGCGCATTACTTACTATCTGCAGTCGCAACTGGGCGTGGCGATGAACGGCGTGGTGCTGGTGTCGCCGTATCTGAATCCAACGATCGAGAATAACGGGGATCTGTCGCCGATACCGTGGATTATGACGTTGCCGCCTATTACCGCAGCACATCTTGAGCGCGAGAAGAAGCTTACGCCGCAGGCAATGGCGGACGTGATTGCGTATACGCAGGGTGAGTACGCGACGACTTTGTTGAAGGGACGCGGCGATGCCGACGCCACTCAGAAGATGATTGCGAAGGTGACGGAGTTGACTGGACTCGATCCGGCGTTCGTGAAGTTCTCCGGAGGACGACTCGATACGGAGGCCTATTTACGCGAGGTTCATCGCGAAGAGGGAAAGCTGGGGTCGATCTATGACTCTAACGTTACGTCGTTCGATCCGTTTCCGTTTGCGCCGGAGCAGCGGGCCAACGATCCGATACTGGCCAGCATTGTGGCTCCGTTGACTACGGCGATGGTGGACTTTGTTACGCGCACTGTTGGCTGGAAAGTCGATGAGCGATACAACGCGCTGTCGTACGAAGTGAATCGGCTTTGGGATCGCGGAGAGGATCTGCGCCAGGGGTCTGTGCCGCAATTAAGACAAGCTGTGGCTGCGGACCCGAAGCTGCGGGTTCTGATTGTGCATGGGTGGAACGATCTGTCGTGCCCGTTCATGGGATCAATTCTTACGGTGGACCAGATGCCGGTGATGGGGGATCCGACGCGGGTTGCGGTACGGGAGTATCCGGGCGGCCATATGTTCTATACGCGGGAGTCGAGCCGGTTGGAACTGCGCAAGGATGTGATGGAGATGTACGGAAAACATTGAGCCGGTCAAAGCGTCTCGGAATGGTCGCTCAAGTGGTTCATTTGAAAGCTCTAAATGTTCGCTTGAAGGGTGCGTCGAAGGCCCCAAATGTTCGCTTATAGGGTTACGAAAAATGCTAAAGGTTCGCTTATAAGGTTGCACTTCTTCGAGCACATAACCTTTCAAGCAACCCAATCAAGCATATTGGTTGCTTAAAAGGTTGCGAAAAGAGGGCATGGGTCGTCTGGAACTACCTGAAAAGTGCGTAAATAGGGGCTTAAAGCTGCTAAATGCGCTTAATTGGACGCCCAAAGCACGCCATCGACGCGCAGATGTACCGCATTGGGGGACAGTTTGGAGTTGCAATTTCCGGTTATTCGCGACGGTGCGGGTGGAACAACTGGGAACTGCGAACTGGGAATAGAAAGGCCCCTCGGTTGAGGGTTGTGGTATCCCACCCTTGCGCCAAGAAAAAAGGCGCAAGGATGGGGCACCCGCGGCTTCGCCGCGCTGGTTGATTTCTTTAAAAACGGGTGGATGGGGCGGCGGCGCGGTTAAAACCGCGCCCTTTCAAAGCGACGAAGAGCAAAAGCAAATGCAACCGCAAAAGCAGAAGCAAAAGCAAAAGCAAGAGCAAGAGCAACCGCAGGTCCTTCGACTCCGGTCGCCGCGGCGACCTCCGCTCAGGATGACAGCCAGGAATTTGGCGCTCCTGATGACCGGGCTTGGTTGAGGGTTGTGGTATCCCACCCTTGCGACAAAAACAAGAACGTCGCAAGGATGGGGCACCCCGCATTTGTGGTGAATCCTGAATCGGGGATGTTGGGGCCGTGGTATCCCAGGTCTCAGAATCGGGGCATGGGGCACCCAGCCTGGAACCGTTTCAAAACAAAAGCTGCAAGTTAGCCCCGCTACGCGGGATTAGCAAGTTAGCGAGTTAGCGGGTTTCTACTCCATCGCTAGACGAGGCGGAGGAAGCGGGTGGAAGCTAGTTTGGCACCGGGGAAGACAACGTCGAGATTGTTGGCGCCCAAGGTATCGCTGACTACTTCGCCGAGGACCTGGCGGAAGTCGGTGGTGAGGACGAGGTCGCGGCCTTCGTTGAGCTGATCGTTGTCGAGGCCGGGCCAGCGGCCGTAGACTTTGCCGCCCTTGACGTTGCCGCCGAGAACGAACATGGCGTTGGCGTGGCCGTGGTCGGTGCCTCCGGTTCCATTTTCGTGGGCGGTGCGACCAAACTCGGACATTGTGACCAGGGTGATGTTGCCGGCGTCGTCGCCCATGTCGCGCCAGAAGGCGGCGATGCTGGCGGAGAAGTCGCTGAGGCGGTTGGCGAGCTGTCCATTGACGCTGCCCTGATTCTGATGAGTGTCCCATCCACTGACATCGGTGAAGGCAGCTTCGACGCCGAGGTTGGCCTTGAGCAGTTGAGCGATCTGCTTCATGTTGTTTCCGAATTCGGAGGTGGGGTAGTTGGCGCCGGGGCCGGGTGTGTATTGCGCGGGGTTGGCGGCGCGCAGCATCTTGACTGCGTCGAATGTCTCGTCGCCGGCGGGATGGAAGATCCGATCGCCGCTGTCGGCGTACATGGCTTCAAAGGCGCTGGCGGCGGGAGAGACGTTGGGGCCGCGGCCGGCGACGGTAAATCCGTTTACGTTGGAGAGGGCGATGGCGGGAATTTTTCCAGCGAGGGTGCGGGGCACATCGTTGCCGAGTGCGAGCGCGCGGAAGGCGGAGTGCTCGCATGTGCCTGCACAGCGATGGCGCAGGTCTTCGGCCTGCAGGGCGCGGTTGAGCCATCCATCTTGCGTGCTCTTGACGCCGGGCGTTCCGGATTCCATGTAGTCCTGCGCGTCGAAGTGAGAGCGTGTGGTGTCTGGCGAGCCGGCTGCATGCACGATGGCGAGATGGCCCTGGTCATAGAGCGGCTTGAAGGCGGACAGGGATGGGTGGAGTCCAAAGAAGCCATCGAGATCGAGCACCTCGTTCTGAGGGATGGCGATGCTGGGACGCATGGAGTAGTAGTTCTTTTCCTTGTAGGGCACGACGATGTTGAGGCCGTCGGCGGCACCACGCTGGAAGACGACTACTAGGCGGCGGTTCGATGAGGTCTCGGCCATTACGGCACGGACGAGGAAGCTGGGAATGGCCGCGGTGCCCGCGATGGCGAGGGCGCCTTTGTGGAGGAAGAATCGCCGGTTGATCTGCATGGGGGACTCCTGTTTTTTTTGCGTTCTTCTTAAGGATTACGGCATTTCTGCTTTGCCAATGTTGGGATCGTGCTATCCCACCCTTGCGACAAAAACAAGAACGTCGCAAGGATGGGGCACCCGGCATTTGTTACATTCCCTCAGGGGCTAAAGCCCTCGTTCATTTGCTGCGTTGTGTGGCGCGGCTGAAGCCGCGCCCTTTCAAAAAATCTCGTCGAACTAAATCTTGCCTACCTGCGCTGGAATTCCGGAGAGCCTAGAAGCAAACCGGCCAGCACCTGGTCTTGCTTTTCGAGGGCGGTGGCGTTGGGGGTGCGGTTCATGCGCCTTCCGGCGGATACGGGTGTAACCGATGCGGAGTTCTGCGCGTATGTCTGCGCGGATTGCACTTCAAATTGTTGCAGCGCTGCGGAGCGGGTGGACACGCTGACGCCGCCGGCGATGAGAAGCGACTCGAGGCGTGCTTCTTCTGAAGCGGGAGTTGGTGTGGGATCGGGTGTATCGCTGGCCAGGTCTGGGAGCGGAGTCCAAGTTACTGTGATTCCGGGGAGGCGGTTGGCGGCCAGATTGAGCGCAAAATTCATGCGGTCTACGAGGGCGCTGGTGCTGACCCAGGTGGATGACTTCCAATCATAGCCGGTGGGAGGAATTGCGCCATAGAGAGGCATGCCCATTTGGCGAAGATTGTTGGCGAGGGGGAGGAGATTGTCGATGCTGGCGTTGCTTGCGCGTGTGGCGGAGACGACGAACTCGAGCGGCGTTTTGACTTTGGCGCGATAGGTGGAGGTGGACCAGAACTCGGGTGAGTGGAAGAGCGTTTTGAGAACGACGGTGATGTCGCCGCCGCTGGAGAGATACGATTTCGCCACGCGATCGACGAGGGTCTGAGGGGGATCGTCGGAGACGAAGCGCACGGCGAGCTTGCGGCTGATGAACTGTGCGGTGGCCGGGCTTGAGGCGAGCATGTGAAGGAGCTCGCGGCCTTCCTTTTCTCCGTTGTCCTTGATCTTTTTGCCGAGGACTTTTTTCGAGCCGGGTTCGTGGCGGTTGGGATTGAAGGTGAAGTCGCCGCCGATGAGGGGACGATCGATGGTCCAGCCGGTGAGCACGCGCGCGACTTGCGTTACGTCGGCTTGCGTGTAGCCGCCGTTGACGCCGAGGGTGTGGAGTTCCATCAACTCGCGGGCGTAATTTTCGTTGAGGCCTTCATGGACTATCTTCCTGGGGCCGCGCGAGGCGGCGAAGTCGGCACGCTGCGCTGCGAGCGAGTCGGGGCCGATGCTGCCGGCGTTGTCGAGATAAACGAGCATGGCTGGGCTGTGCGCTACGGCTTCAAGCAGGTCTTCAAATTTGCCGAGGGAACGTGGGCGAATGGTGTCGCGCTCATAGCTGACGAGGTAGTAAGGCATCTGCTCGTTTTTGCGGAGGTAGACGTTGAAGTGATTGAACCAGAAGTCGGTCATGACTTCCTGAAGCTGGGCGCTGGAGTAGATGTCGCGGGTGAGGCGCTGGGCCATGAGCTCTTCTGCGACGAGGCGCTCGGGGTTTTCGAGTGCGCCTATGGTCTGCTTCTGGCCGGGGGTGAGATTGGCGTTGAGGGCGACGCGCTGGATGGGCTTGAGGGACTTGATGAATCCTTCAAACTCCTGGGGTTGCATTGCGGCTAGTTTAGCGACGCGCTGGGCCGGGGGGAGGGCCAGGATGGGGGCGATGGAGGAGGGATCGAACTGTGGTTGGGTGTCGGCGGGCTGCGCGGACATGTCCATTTGCTCGGTTGGACTTATGGAGGGCTGAGCGGAAGCCGGGGCCATGGACGTTGTGTTGGGGGCCATCCCTGAGCCTTGATCCGTTGTGGAGGCTTCGGCGGTCATCATGGTGCCGTCGGAGGCTAACTGCTTGTTCGGCTGCTGATTGGCCGCTGGGACTGGCGCGTTCTTGTTTGCCTGCTGATCTTTTCTCGTCTGAAGGCGGTCGATCTGGTTTTCGTAGATGGCGTGGAGGACTCCGGATTCAGGGACGGGGGCTTTGCCGTTTATCGCCTGGCGGATAATGGCGTTGCCCGGAAGATAGTAGAGGAGTTGGGCGGTGGTCCACTGCATGGCTGGGAACTGGGCGAGGCGGGCGTTGAGGTCGGTTTGGTCGATGGATGCGGGGTGCAACTGCTGGTCGAACCATTTATCGAGGCCCATGGCGCGGACGGTTTCGAGGTCGCCGGGGCGGGGGCCGAAGGTGAAGCGGTTGAGGGCGTGGAGGATGCGCTCGTCGCCTTGAAGCTGGGTGGATTTGTAATTGGTTCTTGCAATGGATTTTGCGACGGGCTGGTTGCGGGGCTCGGGGGCTTGCTGCGCGTAGCCCATGGCGGAAGCGAGGATGCAGCACAGAAGGACGGCCAGAGGGCTTCTTAACGGTTCCATCGAAATTCGGCTCATGGGGACGCTCCAGGGGAGGATGGCCGGGGATCACCTGCTGTAAGGACAGACGCTTTCCTGGGGGGGAAAGTTGTGGTGAGGTGATTACCTTCGTGGGATGGAATGGAGATACGGGAGCAATTGGCAGAAAAGCAACCGCAGGTCCTTCGACTCCCTGCGCTTCGCTACGGTCGCTCAGGATGACAGATTTTTTGAAGTAGAAGAACTTCGTTTGGAATGAATTAGCTGTCGAGCAAAGGGCGGGGTTCAGCAGCCTTTTTTGCAGCGGGCCAT
>PKXI01000451.1 GCA_003133425.1 Acidobacteriaceae bacterium | reverse complement strand
ATTTTAGCCGGACACTACTGGCGATTTATCATTCGTCCAGAGTCAGTATCGGTAAAGTGAAGCGCGTTTTTTGTTTTGCAATCGTGCGCGACAATCAAGCCAAGGGCATATCGACGATTGGCACGTGACACGGCCATATGCGGAGGAATCCGTCCGGAAAATGGTCATTCGTGGAACTCCCTATAATGGAGGCGCGAATAGTTGCGCATAGCGTTTTCATTAGCTACAGCATCTCATCCGTAAATCTGCGGAGGCGTAGGGTCGATGAATAGATTGAAAGTGCCTGCCTGGGCCTTTGCAGGCGGATTGATCATCTTGCAGATGATCCTGATTGCGATCATCGTTCATGGCGAGTCGCTCACCTTTGATGAGGGCGACCATATTTTCGCCGGCTACATGATGTGGCATACCGGCGACTACGGTCTGAATCCCGAGCATCCGCCGCTGGTCAAGCTGGTGGCCACACTGCCTCTGCTGCAGGAGAAGCTTTGGGTACCTCCGCTGCAACACCGAATGTTCAAGGGTGAGGCGTACCGGGATGGCCGCGATTTTATGGAACGTAATGATGGCCCAACGCATCTCCTGCTCTTCCGCATGCGCCTCGCACCAGGTGTCTTTGCCGTGGGCCTCTCAGTGATGGTCTTTCTGATGGGGAGCAAGCTCTTTGGCGAGTCCGCCGGTTTGCTGGCTTTGCTCTTGGTGGTCTTCGAGCCCAATGTGTTGGCCAACAGTGATCTGGTCACGACCGATATGGGAGTCGCTTGCTTCTTTCTGGCCACAATCTTTTGCTTCTACCGTTACGCAAGGCAGCCATCTGTGATTCGTCTGTTGCTGACCGGCCTGGCCGCGGGGCTCACGCTGTCGGCCAAGCACAGCGGGATTTTGCTGGCTCCGATGCTGCTGGGATTGACGCTGGTAGAGATCGCCTGTGCCGAGCGGGGACAGCGCAAGCGGATGGCTGGGACACTGTTTGGCGGACTTGCAGCCATCGTGGTCCTGGCGGTTGTGGTCCTCTGGGCTTTCTACGGTTTTCGCTATGCGGCCAGACCGGCAGGGCTGGTGATGAACCCGACGCTGAGCGAATACGCTGCACCCCTCAAGGGGGTGAACGGTTGGATGATAGGACATCTCGCCAACTGGCGGTTGCTGCCGGAATCCTACCTGATGGGGATAACTGACATCCACTATGCAGCGCAGCAGTATGCCATCTTCCTGCTAGGGCACGACTATCCTCACGGTGTTTGGTGGTACTTTCCAGTCGCGCTGTCCATCAAGACCTCACTGGGCTTGATCGGTCTGGTGGTTTTGGCCGGTATTGCGCTCGTCAGCAGGCGGCTCAGGCAGAGAAGAGAATTGGCGTACCTGGTTGTGCCTGGAGCTATCTATCTTGCTGCGGCGATCCTCAGCGGTATGAACATCGGCACTCGTCATGTTCTGTTCTTGTATCCATTGGCCGCGTTGCTGGCAGCAGCGGGTCTCACAGCGCTTGCGCAGCATAGCCGACGCTGGATTTGGATCGGTGGAGGATTGGTGGCGTGTCATGTCGTTTCTGCCATGGCTGTGTTCCCGGCAGAGATGGCGTACGCCAACGAAGCCTGGGGCGGAGCGGCAAACACACACAAATACCTGAGCGACTCCAGTGTGGATTGGGCGCAGCAACTGCCACACGTCAAGCAATGGGTTGACGCCCATCCTGGCGAGGAGTGCTGGTTCGCCTATTCCGCTTATCCTGACCTTCGTCCGCAAGCCTACGGCATTCCCTGCCACCCGCTGCCTACGGCTCATACCGAATGGGAGATCCTGCCAGTCGACGTGCCAGAAACCATCCATGGCAACCTCCTGTTAAGCGCAGACGATCTGGAAGCCTGTGACTGGCCCAGCGACCAGTTGAATGTCTTCGAGCGATTTCGGTGGATGCCAATGGCGGAGCAGATCGATCACAGTGTGTTTGTGTACCATGGCGATTTCGATGTGCATGAAGCGGCGGCGTTGGGAGCAGTCCAAAAGTCGAATATCCTGCTGAGGCAGAAAAGACCCGCAGAGGCTTTGGTTGCGGCAAAGACGGCTGTCGCTTGGCAGCCGGAGAATTTGCTGGCGCAGACAGCCTTGGGAGACGCCCAGACGGCATTAGGCGATAAGGAAAGTGCACGAGCCGCCTATGAATTGGCGCTGGTGGCGGCGCATCGATTGGAAGCCGACGCCCAGCCGCTGTTTGTGCCGGATTTAGAGCGGAAGCTGCATCCATGACATCGTCATAACATAAGCCTTGAAGTTTTTCTTTGCATCCGAAGCCGATATGGAAGCTGGCCTAATTGCACAACCTCCGTTACGTTCCAGAATGGGTCGTTTCGGAGGCTATGCCAGTAGACCTGTGTCTCGAAGGCTATTTCGCCCAAGAAGAGCTCCCTTAGGCGCGCAGCTGCTCTCTTACCCGAGCGCAAAGGACGAGCCACCCAGCAACCCGGAAGTTGTAACGTGAAGCCGCATAGGGCCCGGCGAAATGCCGTGACCCGAAAAATCAACTGTTGCCAACAGCCCAATGGGCTCATCGATCTATTCACATTGGTCTACTGCCTTGGCAACTTGCCGTAAAACCGGCTTCGCTGCAAATGGAGGACGGGCTCGTTTCCACGAAACCAACTTGACGCAAAGCCGACATTTCGTCCAGGTGCATAGTCACCCATTGGAAATCGGCAAACCCTAGAGCACTTTATGAGGAGTAGCCCGCACTGATGGCCAGACCCGCGTTCAATAAGCGCATTGGCATTGCCAACGCAGGGCATGCCCAGCATTGAGCGGAGAAACCTCTGATTTTGGATGATTTCGATGCCAGCGCCTTCCGCCGCGAATTCGCAAATGACCTTGGCCTTGGGGATAAGGCCAAAGATGACTACTTGCTAACGGATCCCACGATTAGACACGCGAAAGCTATCGTGAGGAGGACAACACGCCAGCGATGATGCATATCCCATCTACGCCGGTACGTCTTCCAATCGGGAGGCGGAGTGGACTTTTCCCGCGATTTAATACGGTTGTTTACCGGCACGAAGGCGATGAGCGAATAGACATTCGCCAGCAGCCATAGTGCGGCCGATGTAGCGATCCAGATCGGTAAGCTGCCAGATTGGCGCCATTGGATTCTCTCGTCTTTTCGCGAACCAGGCGAGATGAATTCTCATACGCCGCAGGGTCTGGGATTGCCATTGCTTGCATATGGCAGCGGCAATCCACTTGAGCGCGTAGTGCCATTCACGGAAACTACGACGAAGCGTCAATATGGCCGATGTCCCTCCGTCATACCGGGCCAATTGTCCGAGCGGAAGGGACCGGCAGGCAGGCCCGCTCCGTTGAAAAAAGTTGCAGCCGGATTGGACTGCCATGCGTAGCGAACTTCTTTTGGATTGGGGACTGAAGGAGACGAGACGACCACCGACGAGCCCTCGATCCGCGCATCGGCCCAGTACCACTTCCGGTCATCGCCCGCAATTGCAAACTCTTCCAACTTGGTTCCCTTTACTACGAGGCCGCCCTCCGCATGTGCGAAGTGCAATCGGATCGCATCCGGCAGCCGGTCTACGGACTCGAGCGTTGGCCCGGCGTAAACAACATGCTCTCCGTAGTAGTTAGCTAGTGCACACAATGCCAGCCGCTCACCCACTGGCTGTTTGACTTTTGCGTGGATGTTGTCAGGGTCTCCGGTGTCGATGGTGATGGCGAGGCAGGTGTTTGGAACCGCCGCCGCAGTCAGCGCTTGCGACTCCCGCGTTTCGGTCCATTCGTCGCCGTCGACGGGAACGGGGCTGCGTATCGTGAATGCGGGCAAGCTGACGATGTAGAAGGGGAAATCGCCCTGACCGAAGAGCGAGCGCCAGTCGGCGATCATGGCTGGGAGAATCTTGCGATACTGGTAGCCGCGCGGTGAGTTCTGCTCGCCCTGATACCAGATGGCGCCGCTGAGAGAGAGTGGGGCGATCGGCGCAAGCATGCCTTCGTACAGGACGGTCGGCATCACAGGCCAGTTCTCGTAAGCGATTGGCAGCGGCTGCGGTGGACGCGCATCGACACTGAGCTTTGCTTTCCACTCGCCGGCAAGAGGAATATTGCTCTGATCGCCGAGCGAGAGATGCAGATCTTCAGGCTTGGAGAGAAAACCGCCATCGGGCTTGGTTTTGAGAACGCGAATGGCGATTACATTCTTGCCGGCCTTGAGAGCGCCGCTCACCGGATACACGCGTGGGTTCTCGACCCATGCACTGCCGCCCACGGATTTGCCGTTGATGAAGACCGTGTCCATACGCTCAATCTCGCCGAGGTTGAGCATGGCGCGTCCCGCAGGAAGCGGGTCGGGGAGAGTGATCTCCTTGCGGAACCAGACAACGGCCGGTGTATCGGGCACGCCCAGTTCCGCGAATCCGCCGGGGATTGGCACCGATTTCCACGCCGAGTCATCGTAATCGTAAGCGGCCCAATTGTTCTTCTGGCCCGTGTCGTACTGGTCATACCAGTGCGTGATGTAGCTACCGTATTCGGGCGCGTTTTCGGCTTTCAGCCGGTCAAGCTCGGCAAGTGGGACATCGAAGTCATGGAGCGGACCGAGCGCGGCGGCGCTCGCCCACGCCTCGGCCGGAGTACCGCCCACCGAGTCCACGACGATGCCGATGGGAATGTGCATCTCCTGCTCGACCTTTCGAGCGAAATAGTAGCCGACGGCGGAGATCCAGCTTGCGGTTTCGGGCGAGACGACGCGCCAGTCGCCATCGATCACATCGACATGGTGGTAGGCGGGATGACCGCCGACGGTGAAGAAGCGAATGTCGGGGTGGTTGGCCGCCTTGATCTCCTCATCAGCATTCTTTGTGAACCGTAGAGGCAGCCCCATGTTGGATTGCCCGCCGCAGAGCCACACGTCGCCGACGAGAACATTGTGCAGTTCAGCGCTTTGATGGCCGGTTATCTTCACGGTATAGGGTCCACCGGGCGCAGGCGGCTGAATCTTCACCTGCCACCGGCGATCGGGGCCGGCGGTGCCGGTTGCGGTGTTTTCGCCGATCTGCACTCGGACGGTATCGCCCGGGGCGGACCAGCCCCAAATGGTGTCGGGCTTGCCGCGCTGCAGGACCATGTTGTCGCCAAAGAGAGGGCTGACGGACGGAAGTGGCTTGGCAACCGCAGCAGATGTCGCTTGACCAAGCGTGGGCTGCGCACATGCGCCAGCACTGGCCGCAAGCAACATCGCGGCCGCGAGAGCTGCGCAGTAAATGTGTCTGGGAATGGATCTGGAACTCATGACTGCAAACCTCTTGCTATTGATGTGCGGGGCCCTGGCATTGGAAGTTGCGGGCGTCCTGGGTGTCACCGTTTCCGTTGTACTGCGCGTGCTTTGGATAGGCGCAGAGCGGGCGGCTGCGTCCTGGGAATGCCTGACCGGTGGCGATAATGGAATCGGGCGCCGTCCCCTTCTCGACCCAGTCTACGACGGCGGAGAGCATGTCGAAGTGATCGAGAGCGGGCCCACCGCCACAATGTGCCATGCCCGGGACAAGAAACATTCGGCTCCACTCGGCAACCTTGTCTGCACCCCCGTTGCTTGCGGCAAGGGATTTGTAATAGTCAAGCGTGTCAAGCGGTGAGAACCACGGATCGCTGTCGCCGTGGAAGAAGATGAGCTTACCTCCGCTAAGAGAGAAGGTTGTGAGATTTGTGGAGGCGGGCTCGACGAGTGGATCGGAGGCATGGAGCGCGAGCTGGTCTACGTCGATTTCCGTGGCGCTGGTGTAGAGGCCGAAGATGCCGCTTGGTCCCATGGCCAGCAATCCTGAGACAAAACCCTTCATCGCAATGCCCCCGTCATAAAGGAAGCCGGGATAGACCTGAGTGCCATATGCGTTCTTCGGTCCGGCGAAGGCTTTCTTGATGGCGCTGATTTTTTCAGGCGCGATGCACTCTTCTTTCTGGCTGGCCTTGCAGGCGAGCACTGCAGGATCGAACTCGCAGCCGAGGGGGTCGGAGATCATGCCGTCGGCGACGCCATCTTTTGCGTCGCACTGCTTCATGAGTGCGTCCATGAAGAGCGAGCGATCGCTGTCCGTGAGAAACTTATCGATCTGCGGCTTGCCGGAGGTGTCTTTGGGCGCGGCCTGGTTATATGCAACAGGGATCCATTGGCCGATGGCTAGATTGGAAAGGCCTGTGCGCATGGCCGGGTCGCCCGAAACAATGCCGTTGAAGGCCGAGGGATAACGTTGCGAGAGGATCATGCCTTCGCGCCCGCCAGTCGAGCAGCCGACGAAATAGGAGTACGCCGCGGGTTTGCTGTAATAGGTTGCGATGATCTGTTTCGCCACTCCAGCGACTTCAGCGTTGGCGAGAAAAGCGAAGTCGAGATAGGCCTGCTGGTCGCGCATGAAAGAAAAGTCGAAGGCGCCTGTTTTTGCTTTGTGTCCTGTATCGGTGCTGGCGACGGCGAATCCGCGAGAGAGTGCAGACTTGTCGCCGGAGTAGTTCGCACCCGCTGGATAGGAGACGATGCCATTGCCGCCTCCGCCGCCCTGCATCATGAAGTCGCCGTTCCAGGAAGCAGTCTCGGGTAAAGCAAGAGCGAAGCCGATGCCGAACTCCTGGCCGTCTGCGCCCCGCCGGCGATTGATGACACCATCGACTCCGCAATGTGCGGGCAACGGGCCAATGCCCGAAGCACCTGGGTACGGCGGTGGGACGGTGGTTCCGGCGGTTACGAGCGCGGCCTTGGTGATTTCGACGCCGTCGATCTTGAGGCCAGCGAGAGCGGCACAGG
Source organism: Acidobacteriaceae bacterium (assembly GCA_003133425.1). The sequence continues at coordinate 20,190 of PKXI01000451.1, read as the reverse complement.
GGTCGGCCGATTCACACTGGGCGGCCAAAGGCGCACACAATACAGCAGCCAGCAGAAGCGAGAGTTTGCAATGCGTCATGATCAGCCTTCTTTCCCGCGAAGCAAATGTGAGCGCGGCGCGGACCCTTCTTTGCAAAGTCCGGCGCAGACGCAAATTACTTGATGGTTGCCTTGACTTCCTTGCCCTCGTAGCTTATTTCAGCGTTCGCCGAGCTGGTCACGTCAGCGCCGACGCCGCGCCCGTCCGCAACCAAGACGACGCGAAACCTGCGATCTTCGACGATCCCCGGAAATGATCCTTCCCGAGCGCCGATTGTCAGCACGCCGGTGTGATCGTCCCAGCGAATGGGAATCACAGCGTGCTCGCCTTTCTCGTACTCGTAGCCGTCGCCCCCATCTTCATAGAGATCGAATTTGCCATCGGCTCCACGATAAATGCGAAGCTCGATGGGCACTGCGGGATCCTGCGCGGCGTACTCTATTTGCGGACCCATCGGGACAATGGAACCCGCGCGCACGAAAAGAGGTAATCGTTCGAGGGGCGCATCGGCGTCAATCTCCTGGTTGCCGTTGAGCAGTTTGCCGGTCCAGAAGTCGTACCATGCAGGCGCCGCCGGAAGGTAGACGTTTCGTTTCGTTGTATTCGCCTTCAACACGGGATTGACGAGGATGGCCGGACCGAACATGAACTCGTCGCCGAGATTCCAAGTGTTGGGGTCGGTTCGCCAGTCCATCACGAGCGGCCGCTGGATGGTGTAGTCTTCGCTCGTCACTTTCCAGGCCAGCGAATAGATATACGGCATCAGGCGATAGCGCAGCTTGTCGTAGCTCACCAGGATAGGCTCGACTTTGTCGAAGCTCCATAACTCGTTAAGCGGCCTGTGGCCGTGGGTGCGAAAGATCGGGCAGAACGTGCCGTACTCGAACCAGCGCGCGTAAAGCTCCTGGAACGCGGGATCGGCGAGAGGGTCGTCGTGGGGCGGCCAGTATCCGCCAATGTCGGTGGTCCAATATGGAGCCCCGGACAGGGCGAAATTGAGACCGGCAGGGACCTGGTGGCTCAAGCCCCAGTAGGTGCTGTAGACGTCTCCCGACCAGACGGTGGCGCCGACGCGCTGCTGGCCCAGGAACGCCGACCGCGTAAGCAGAAAGACACGCTTACCCGGGTTTTGGGCTTTCCAATGATTCTGCACGCCAAGCGTATGCTCGAACGGGAAGACGTTGGTGAATTCAGCGCCATTGCCGATTGCGAGTTGACGGCTGCTGAGGATGGCGTCGCCCATGTGTGGCCAGTATTCTTCGGGCTCGGCGCTATCAAGCCAGAATGCATCCCATCCCTGCGCCAGCAGCTTGCCGGGCAGATGCTCCCAGTAGATGTCGCGCGCCTCGGGGTTGGTGGCGTCGTAGACGTGCGCGCCAGCCACGAGCTCGTGCTTTGCATCCAGAATCTTGTACGTTTCGGATTTGGGATCGAGCAGGCCCCATACGGAGATCATGGCGTGTACGTTCTCTTTGTGTAGCGCGTCGAGATCTTGCACTACGTCGTGATAGTTGGAATTGAAGATTGGGTCGCCCTCGGTCTTCCACCAGAACCAGTCCTGCACTATTGCATCGAGTGGGATATGCTCCTGTCGATAGCGCTGCGCGATCCCGCGAATCTCGTCGAGAGATACATAGCGGTCTTTCGATTGAAAGAATCCGTAAGCCCACTTCGGCAGCATGGGCGCGTGGCCGGTCATGGTGCGGTACTCACGGAGAATGCCGTCAATCTCCGGGCCGTAGAGGAAGTAATAATCGATCGACTTGCCGGCGATGGAAGTCAGCTTCAAATCGAGCGGGAAGCGATTGTCGAAGTAGGTGAGCGCCGCCGTGTTCCACAACAACCCGTAGCCCTTGCTTGAAATCAACAAGGGGATCGCGACATCGGTGTTGTTTTGACCCAGCTCTACTGTCGCTCCTCGATAGTTGAACATGCCACTCTGATGCTGACCCAGTCCGTAGAGAGCCTCTGTAATTGTTGGAGAAAAGCGGTCTGTGACGCGGTAGGTGTGATCGCCATTGAGCTCGACCGGCTCATAGGTGCGCGGTATGCTGTTGCCTTCGTTCAGCAGCGATTCTCCGCCGGCGGTCCGGAAAGTGAGATTGCCGCGCTCGATATGGACGGTGACCTCAAGCTTTGCGGTCTTCAGGGTGGCCACTCTCGCGTCTTGTGTGAAGGTGAACGGCGCTCCGGGGCAGGATTGCAGTGCGTCGAGCATCCACGGGCGCGGAGAGGCGGGAGCCGAAGGTTCGGGTGTCGCGACAACATGAATCACCGAGTCAGTACACACGGTGACCTCAAGGATTTCGTTGCCCGCAGTCGCGCGGATGCCATGGCTAGTTTGCTCGACTCGCGCAGGCGGAGGACCCGGCGCCTTCTGGCCGGGCATCTGCGGGGCAATGCTGACAGTTCCTGACAGGATGAGCAAGACCGGAATGGCTCGAATAAAATCGGGCGACATGCACCGCGCCCCAGCCGCAGTCCTAAATCGGAACTTCATTGGATTTCACCTTTCAATTCGCGCCTGCTCGCATTCCGCTCCAGCGACCGGTGCGAACTATGTATTTACAAGCTAGGTCCGCTGTTTGGAATTCCCGGTTTGCCAATAGATTGAGTAACGTTGATCTTGAATCCGGTACATTGGCATGAGATCGTATTTTTGGTCTTCGCCAGAGCATGTGAACTCGAGTTCCGTCGCGGATTCAACCTGAATCCAATGCTTCGTGTCCTTATCTTGTGCGCCGGCAACTTTTGGCATGGCAGATGCCACGGGCAGATCCTTGGGCACAGTGTCCCGGCCGTGAATGACACGCATGGGGCCATCGGCAGGCCCCGGACCGAGATCGGCTGCAAGAACAAGCGGGCCGTATAGTGCCGCAGCCACCGAGTCGTCGCCGGGCAATGGCTCCTGACGGAGTTTCATGGGGAGGTCGATGCTGATCGTATCGCCATCCTGCCAAATTCTTCGAATGGAGAGATACGAGCCCGGGTCCGCGATCGCTTCAATCGGCCGGCCATTGATCTGCACCTGCGCATCCTCGGTGGTCCAGCCTGGAATACGCACATGGATTGCGCGCGGCGCTGGCCTTGAAGACCTGACCTTGAGCGTTGTGCCCTGCTCGCGCGGAAATTGCGTGACCTGCTGCAAAACAAGGTCTTCGTCTTTCCAGGTAAGTGTGGAAGCGATGAACTGGTTGACAAAAATGTCGCGGTCGCGGCGGAAGTAAATCATGTCCGCCATTTTGGCGAACTCCTCGGCGCCCGTGCCGGTACAACACCAGAACGATTCCTCGGGTGAGTTGTATGCGCGCCAGTAGCCTGCCGCGAGCGGGAAGAAATATTGCTTGAGGCCCTGGGCGTTTTGCGTGCCGAGCCTGCAATTGAAAAGGGTGCGCTCATACGCATCCATCCAGCGCGCATCCGCCGTCCAGCCGAAGACATGGCGCTGAAGCTTCATCAGGTTATAGGCCACGCAGCACTCCGCGTTCGTCCACACCAGCGTTCCTTCAAGGTGTCCAGCTGGCGACTTCCAGTGCTCATCCTGGCTCGTGTTGCCAATGACGTAACTGCGGGCATCAAGCACTTCGGCAAGGAAATACTCGGCAATTTCCCGATAGCGTCGATCTCCGGTAACTTCGTACATGCGGGCCGCGCCAATGATCTTGGGAACGTGCGTGTTGGCATGCAGACCCTGCAACTCATCGCGGCGCGCGGCCAGCGGATCAAGGAAGCCGGGCTGCTCAAAAATGTGCGCGGCTTCAATATAGCGATCTTTTTTGGTTACCGCGGCTAGGTTGACCAGCACTTCGTTCATGCCGCCGTACTCGTCGCGCAAAATTCGCAGGCGCTGGTCGGTGCTGATGCCCGTAAAATAGTCCTGCGCCCACACAGCCATGCCCTCGACGATTTGGAGTGCCTCGGTGTTGCCAGTGAGCTGATGCATGTCAAGCAGACCGGCCATGATCTTGTGGTAGGTGTAAAAGGGCGCCCACGCCGGCTTGCCCTGCGCCAGGTGTTCGAAAATATCTGTTGGATAGGCGCTCAGGTAGTTGCTTCCGATCTTCTTTTGGCACGCCGCAAGACCGGAAACAAGTTCATCGCCGCGACCCCTGAGCACGGAGTTTCCCGAGCCGGCCGAGGCCAGCGCGACGGCAGAAAGAAAGTGCCCTCCTGCAAAGTGGCCCCGGAGTTCGCAGGTCGGATCTTCCCATCCCTTGTACGGCGTTACGCTGGAGGAAATGCCAGCCGTGACGCGGAAGGAATGCAGCAGGCGATCGACCGTGAGCGAGTCGAGGTAGCGCGCATTGATCTCCTCCTGCTGCTTGAAGATGCCGGGGTCAAGACGAACCGAAGCAAGCGGGAAGGGCTCAAGCCTGCCCGCCGGATGCTCTGGCCCATCGGCCAACAAGGCATGAGCGACTGCCGAGGGGCCAGCCAGGCAAAGGCCGGCGGCACTGACAGACGTCTTGAGAAAGTTGCGGCGCGATCGATCCGTCATCGGGGCCTCCTGCACTTTCTGCTCAACGGCAATCTGCCGTGAAGCAGAGACTCTTGCTGAAAAACGGCAGCACATGGTTCTGGAATCTATCCGCGACCGCGCTGGTGTGCGTGCCGGGGTAGATTTCAAAACTGTTTGCGATGCCGTAGTTATCGAAAATCGTGTGCAGCTTGGTAGCATCGAATCGCAGTCCATCCTGATCGCCGACGTCCATAGCGATGGCACGGTACTGCTTCAGATTGCCGATATATTGATCGACAAAGGACAGCGGTGAGTTGGCCGTGAATTTCGCCACGATCTCCGGCTCCGGAACTCCGTCCTTGGTCGGCAGGTCGAAGTAGAGCGGAGGGTTCTTCGGATCGGGCGCCCACGCCGCTGCCGTTGCATACTGGGCAGCAGCGAAACCAGGCGACTGTGCGGCCAGGTCGGCCGGGGACTTGGCATCCGCAACCTTCTTCTCACTGGCAATCGCCCGTTCCTTCATCAGATCGGCAGGGCCGGGTCCGCCGCCGGCCATCGGAGACATGCAGCAGGGACTCATGATGTAGAGAGCGCCGAAGACCTCAGGGTGCTTCATGCCGATGCGTGACGCACCGTAGCCACCCATGGAATGGCCGACGAGGCCGCGGCTCTGGCGACTCGGAATGGTGCGATAGTGCGCGTCCATGTAGGCCACAACATCGCGAGCGATGTAGTTCTCAAAGTCGCCTGTAGTCGCAGAACTTGAATACATCGAGCCGTTGTAGACGGTCTTGGAATCCGGAAGAACGACAATCACCTCATGCGACCCCTTCGCAAATGCGCCTTCTACGGTCTGCGGGACGTGAATCTCGTGCGACCATTGTTCGGCGCCAATCGAATAGCCATGCAGCGCATAGACCACCGGATAATGGCGCTTCTTATCCTTCTCATAGCTCGGTGGCAGGAAGACGATTGCGTCCCGATCGACAGCGTCGCCTTCGAGATTGCCTTCGAGAGCCGCGCCGTGAATCTTGATGTGCTCTACCGTGACGGGCTTTGCGCCGGAAACCACTTCGGGAACAATCGTCTGCACCTGGGCCGCGAGAAACGATCCCGACACGACCGCCAATGTGATTGCGCCCGCAATGAATTGCTTCTGTAGTTTCATCTGTACCCTCTCTTTGAAACCCGGTTACTTGACCGGGTAGGAATAAATGTTCACGCTAAACGGGCGCACGGTAATGGTGTCGGGCAGAGCGCCAAGCGTCTGTTCCTCCACCTGGACTTCCGGCTTCTTGTCCACCTGCACCGTTGCATCGATGGAATCGGGAGCCATGCGCCACAACTTCCCGGCACTCGCGAGCTTGGTTCCGTTGATTGCGATCCGTATGCTCTGTTCGGAGTCGGACGGATTGAGTACGGCGAACGTCAGCGTCTTGCGATCTTCGCTCAAGGCGGCGCTGACATCGAGCGGATAGGTGTCGCTGCCGGGATTGACCGCAGGCTGGTCGCCGCCGGCCGGAAAAGTCGGCTTCGGCTGCGGTGAGTCTCCCGTCACCTCGACCGGGATGACGCCAAAGTGATCGCGGTACATCTTGAATAGCATTCCGGTGGGGTTGAGGATGGCTTCGGTGCGGTTGGAGTTTATGGTTGCAGTTGCGAAGGTCAAGGCACCCATTTGGAAAACGTCGGAGTGGCGGAACATCTCGTGAAATGCCCAGGCATAAGCGGGCACCGTCTTGTAGGTATTCGGTCCGCCGCCGAAATAAGCCCACTCGTCGATGGCGATGGGAACGGGCTTTGCGCGGAGAGCGGGAATGCGCTTGAGGTACTCCTGGTAGTGCTCATACTTCGCGCGGACTTGCACGGCTGGCGCGCGCTGCCACTCAATGAACGACAGAGGAGGGTCGATGGGCACCTTCTTCTGAAGTTTCATGTCGGTATGCTGCGTGCCCGATGCGTAGTAATGCTCGCTCACCATATCGATGTTATCAAGGCAGTTGAGGAGCATCTGACCGGTCCAGTCGGCTGCGGAAAGATAGTCGGGGACATATTGGCCGTTGATGCGCCTTGCCTGGTCCGCACCCTCCATCACATCGGGCATGGCGCCGCCGGCGATGAGCATAATGGACGGATCAACTTTACGCATTTCCTTGGCGAAGAGGTTGTGCTTCACCTCAAATTGCGGAAGCGACATGGAGCCCATCTGGTAATCGCCCCAGGGCTCATTGCCGACGCCCCAGAACTCTACGTGATACGGTTCGGGATGGCCATTCGCGGCGCGCCATTTGCCCATGGGAGTTGTGGCGGCACCGTTGGTGTATTCAACCAGATCGCGCGCGGACCAGGCATCTCCGAAGCCTGCGTTGACGGTGATGTAGGGATCGACGCCCAGCAGGCGGCAGAGCGTGAGGAATTCATCGGTGCCAACATCGTTAGGTTGCACGGCGTGCCAGACAGGATCGAAGATAGGCGGGCGCTTATCGATGTCGCCAACGCCATAGCGCCACTCGTACGAGGAAACGAAATTGCCGCCTGGAAAGCGGAGGACGCCGAAGCGCAGTTGCTTGAGCGCGGCGATGATCTCGGGGCGGAAGCCTTCGATGTTGTCCGCGGGCATGAGCGAAACCGTGCCGACATGGAAGGAACCGGCGCCTGTGCCAGTGATTTCCAGAGTTGCGTCATCTGTGTCGGCCGCAGCGGCGTAGCGCAACGGGAATTTGCGGAACGCCGCGCCGAGCGTGCGTAGGGTGATGGTCTGGCGATCGGTGGCTTCTTTGCCCCAGATGAGCGTCACCTTGACTACCGTGCCTGGAGAGCCGGCCAGTTGGATGCGTCCGCTGTAGGCGTTACCTTTGCGAACCGTAATTCCGGATTGGCTGATGCCGTGCGGTTCTTTCGCACTGAGCTTGACCAGCGGCGTGTGGTCTCCGGTGTAGGGCGTCTTGGTGTCCATGGTGACGACGTCGTCGCCGCCGATGGGAGCCCACCACCGCGTAGGAGTGCGGTTGAAACGCGGGTTCCCCGCCGCATTGCCCATCACCGGCGGTGGTTTGGGCGCGCCGGTTGAGACTGGGTAGAAGAACTTGCGATCGACGAGCATCTCAGACCAGACGCCAGTATTGACGATGTCGCCGCCGTGTTCGAGGAACTGGCCGTAGATGTACTTCGAGATAGGAGCACCAGTCTTCGAAGTGTCGATAGTGGCGTTGACAATGCCAGTCTGCGACAAACCGGCACTGGGCAGCGCTAGCAGAAGCAGAAGAAATACTGCCGGGGCCAGAGAAAGCGTTTTCGCAAGCTTTTGAAACTGGTGCATGATCCCTTTTCTCCTAATCTTGGATGGAGCGAAATGCTGATGGGCCTTCGAGGTGCTCGCTATTACGGCTTAATCGAGATGACGGTCACGGATCGAGGCGCTAATGTGAGCGAGAGCTTGCCGTTCTGAATCTTTACTGCTGCCGACTTCGGCGCAACGGTATTCGGAGAGTCAAAAGTGTTGATACTGTCTACGGCCGCCCCCGTTAACGTCTCGGCACTGGCCGCCTTCGTCGTTATGCCGGCCAGGTCTGCATCGATGTCAATGGGATTTTCCGCATCGAGGTTGGTGACTTCAAGCAATAGCTTCCCGTCCGCAGTCTTTGCGGCGATGGCGTCGACTCGCGGCAGATTTACGGAGCCCTGGGTGTAGGCGCCGGCATTGAAGGCAACAGGAACGAACGTAGCATCCTGGAACGGAACGTACATTTTGAAGACGTAGTAGGTGGGAGTCAGAATCATTTTCTCCTTGTCCGTCAGGATCATTGCCTGGAGTACGTTGATCATCTGGGCGATGTTGGCCATACGGACGCGATCGGCGTGACGGGCGAAGATGTTCAGGTTGAGCGAAGCGAGAATGGCATCTCGGATGCTGTTCTGCTGGACGAGAAATGCGGGGTTTGAACCCGCCAGTGGAGCATGCCACGCCCCCCATTCATCCACAGTCAAGGTGACCTTCTTCTCTGGGTCATACTTGTCCATCACGGCTTCCTGCTTGCGCAGGAACTCATCCATGAAGAGCGTCGATTTGAGAGTCTTCGCGTAGTCGTCCAGCCCAAACTTTTCGGAATTCGTTGATGGCGGCCAGCCGTTGGGAACTGTGTACCAGTGAAGCGAGACGCCGTTGATGTCCCACGCCCAGGTATGTTTCTTCCAGGCTTTCATTACGGCTTCAGTCCACTCAGTGTCTGGCGTGCCGGGACCCACGGCGATCTTCAGCATCTGGTCTTTAACGCGCTGCGCGGGATTCATATTGAGCACAAAGCGGCTGTACAATTTCATTTGGCTCACATAGTAGTCGGGGGTCATGGCGCCGCCGCAATCCCAGCTCTCGTTGCCGATGCCGAGGAATCCGACTTTATAGGGCTCTGGATGGCCGTTGGCGGCTCGCTCTTGGGCAAGTGCTGTGGGCGCTGCCGCAGTCATGTATTCGAGCCACTCGGCGGCTTCCTGTGGTGTGCCCGAGCCGACGTTGACGGATACGTAAGGTGTGCTGCCGATCTGCTGGATGAAATCCATGAATTCATCTGTTCCGAAGGCATTCGTATCGATGACATCTCCCCATGCCGAGTTCACAGTCGCGGGGCGCTTGTCGCGCGGGCCAATCCCCTTGCGCCAGTGATACTGGTCGGCGAAGCAGCCGCCGGGCCAGCGGACGTTGGGGACTTTGAGTTCCCTAAGTGCCGTGACAACGTCATTCCGGATCCCGCGCGTATTTGGGATGGGCGAATCCGGCCCAACCCAGATGCCTTCGTACAGCCCATGTCCAAGATTCTCGGCAAACTGTCCGAAGAGGTTGCGATCGATCCTGGCTCCAGGCTTGGAAGCATCAATGGATAAATGGACGTTCTCCGCCGCTACGACCGGCAAAGGCAGAATCGCAGCCATGAAACCCAAAAAGAGCGAAAGCCTGCACTTCATACGATGCTCCAAAGGCCAGAGTGGCAAGTCGGAGTGAAAAGGCGAAGGAGGGAATGACACACTCCAGCGTCGCGTTTCGACCGTTGGGTTTGAAAGTCCACTTCTGGAACTTCTTGACGGTACAGACTGGATGCAAGATCCGACAAGTCAAATAAATCGCTTTATTCAGATCGATTTTGTCGATGAGTTGTTCCCATCGGCAACGCGGTTCTGAGTTACCTTTACTTTCCGCACTCAGATCACCTCGGGTTCGCGGCTCAATCCCAGCAACTCCGCAAGCGCATAGGCTTCGGAGTTGCTTACGCTCAAGTCTCGGCAAACAAGATTCAGCCGGACTTCGCGCGTCTTGCCGACGGGCAGGGGGAGTGCCACAAAATCGCCGCTGTCGAGCTCTGACTGAATGCGGTATTTCGGCAGCCAGCCGTAACAAAGACCGCTCCTGACCGCTGCAATGGCCGATTCGATTGTGCTGACAGGGAGAACGCGCTGAGCTGGGAGCCGTGGCTGTTGTTTTAGACTTCCGGATGCCGCGCTCTCGATGCTTACCAGAATATGCGGCATCAGGTCGGATCGCGAGAGCTTGCGCCTCGTCGAGAGAAGAGGGTGGTCGCACCGAACGACTGCCATCACTTCGATCGTGAGAATCGGTTGGACGAGAAGTTCGCTCGATATGAGACCAGTCACGCAGATTTGCGCGTTGTGAAGTGAGAACTCTGAGTCGGCAGAGAGAAACGTACCCTGGCGTAACTGTAGCCTGACGCGCGGAAAACTGCGCGAAAACGCCGCTAGCACCCCAAATAGACGGTCGTCGGGAAAGATGCTATCGACAGAAATCCGGATCTCGGAAGCACCTCCCGACGCCATCACCCGAGCTCGCTGCTCAAGTTCGTGAAATCCGGCCAAATGAGGTTCCACATCCGCGAGGAGCACCCTGCCTGCCTCGGTGAGTTGCGCTTTCCTCCCATGGATTTCGAACAGCCGAACGCCCAGTTGCTCTTGCAAACGACCGATCGCATAACTGATGGTTGACTGAGACCGATTCAGCTTCTTCGCTGCTGGTCCGAAGCCCCCCAATTGTACGACCGCTTGAAGAATCTCCCAGGCATCCAGCGTTGTGTCCATGGTTCGAGGATACATCGAATAAATCGATGTACTTCATGAAAAAATCCGACTATCCTTCGAGAATCTCAAACAGCTAATATGCCGCTGTCCTGAAAACCTCGGATCCTGCGGTATCAAGTGAATCGGCCGGAATCACCTCGGTAAGCGCTTTCCTGCCCGGCTGCAGGTGGGGCCATGGCGCAAGGGCGGAATTTCCAGGGACGGATTCAATAACGGAGAGGATTCGATGAAGAGAATTGCAGTCGCGATACTGCTACTTGCGAGCTGCTGCCACGCACAAACCGCTAACGGTTTTCAGCCCGCTTCCACGAATGTGTGGGGCGCGGAATACCCTCGCGTCGACGCCAGCGGCCGAGCCGAGTTCCGTATCAAGGCCCCGAATGCCACGGCGGTGAAGCTCAACTTTTGGAGCAACCCGAAACTTGACATGGTGAAGGGCTCTGACGGGTTTTGGACCGCCGCCACTCCGCCCCTCGTGCCCGGATTCCACTACTACAATTTCGTCGTCGACGGAGTGGACGTGAACGATGCGGGAAGCCATGCCTTCTACGGAGGCGGCAGAGACGCAAGTGGCATTGAGATTCCCGAACCTGGCGCAACCTACTATCTGCCGCAGGATGTTCCGCAGGGCGCCGTTCGCGAAATCTGGTATTTCTCCAAGGTCACCGGGAGCTGGCGGCACGCCGTTCTTTATCTGCCGCCGGGCTACGACTCGCAAACAAAGATGCGCTATCCCGTGCTTTATCTTCAACACGGCGGCGGCGAAGATGAGACTGGCTGGATAAAGCAGGGCCATGCCAACTTCATCCTCGATAACCTCATCGCGAACGGAACATCGAAACCGATGATCATCGTGATGGCGTACGGATATGCACGACGCGCCGGTCATGTTGATCCCGACCTGACGGGAAAGCCTTTCGGATCGCCCGAGATGATGAAGGCCATGCAGGAGATGGCGCAAACATTTGAAGACGATCTAACCCAGGCCCTTATTCCATACATCGACTCGAACTTCAGGACCGTCGCCGACCGTGATCATCGCGCCATGGCCGGGCTTTCGATGGGCGGCATGCAGACGTTCCAGGTCACATTCGATCATCTCGACCTCTTCTCCTACATTGGCGGATTCAGCGGCGCGGGCGGAATGATGATGTTGCGCAGCACCGAGAAGCCAGACCTGACGACGGCATTCAACGGCGCTCTGGCCGATCCCGTAGCCTTTGCCAGGAAGGTACACCTGCTCTGGATCGGCGTAGGAACTGAAGAACCCGCACAGATGCACGCCGGCATCGTCAAGCTGCACGATGCTTTCACGGAGGCCAGCGTCAAGCACGTCTTTTACGAGTCGCCGGGCACCTCGCATGAATGGCAGACGTGGCGCCGCGACTTGAAAGATTTTGCACCGCGGCTTTTCCAGTCGGCGAGCCTACCGGCCGTTGCGGCGCGGTAAAGCTGCCGAGATGAACGCGAGTTTCAAACTGTGTCGGCCTGCGTGTACCGATCGACACGCTAAATTTTCTGGACGAATAGCGCGGCCAAAAAACCGTTGCCTGCGTCACCAACTTGAGGTCCAAAAATGAAGAAATGCATGACCCAGATGTTGCAAGGATTTGTCCTGGGAGCTGGATCGTTTTCCCTCCTCCTGGCCGTACAGCCCGCGGTCGCTCAAAGTGCGGCCAATCCGCCGTATTTGGACACCAGTTTGACGCCTGAACAAAGGGCTGCCGACCTCGTGCACCGGATGACTCTCGCCGAGAAGGCTACGCAAATGCAGAACAATTCTGCCGCGGTGACGCGTCTCAATGTTCCCGCATACCAATGGTGGAGCGAGGCTCTCCATGGAGTCATCAACGAGGGCGTAACCGAGTATCCCGAGCCTATCGGCTTGGCTGCCACCTTCGATGCACCGGGAATTCACACCATGGCGGCCCAGATTGGCATTGAGGGACGCATCAAGCACGTGCAGAATGTGCGCGAGGGACACACGGGCATCATGGGAGGCCTGGACTTCTGGTCCCCGAATCTGAACATCTTTCGCGATCCGCGCTGGGGCCGCGGTCAGGAGACATACGGCGAAGACCCCTTCCTCACGGGCCGCATGGGCGTTGCCTACGTGACCGGATTGCAGGGAGACGATCCAAAGTATTACCTGGCCATTGCGACACCAAAGCACTATGCCGTACACAGCGGGCCGGAGCCGACGCGCCACTTTGCCGATGTGGATGTGAGCAAGCATGATGAGGTCGATACCTACACGCCAGCCTTCCGTGCGGCCGTTGTGGATGGCAAGGCCGGTTCGGTCATGTGCGCGTACAACGCCATCAATGGCGAGCCGGCATGCGCCAATGAGTTCCTGCTGCAGGACGAGTTACGCGGCAAATGGGGATTCAAGGGATATGTGGTCTCGGACTGCGACGCTGTCAGGGACGTCGCCGCCAATCATCGCTATCGTCCAACACAGGCACAAGGCGCTGCCATCTCCGTCATCCGCGGCATGGACAACGAGTGCGTCACCTTTACTTCGAGGTTTGGCGAGCCAGTCGAGAAGGCCTATATCGATGCGGTGCAGCAAGGCTATCTGCCGGAAAGCACACTGGACACTGCTTTGATTCGCCTGTTTACCGCGCGGATCAAGCTCGGCTTGTTTGACCCGCCAGACATGGTTCCCTACACAAAGATCGACGAGAAGGAACTTGACAGCGCGGAACACCGCTCGCAGGCGCGCAAGCTTGCCAATGAGTCCATGGTCCTGCTCAAGAACGACGGTCTGCTTCCCCTCAAACCAGGGACAAAAAACATCGTCGTCGTCGGTCCGCTTGCGGACCAGACCAGGCCGCTGATCGGAAACTATGCCGGCCAGCCCACGCACATTGTCTCCATCCTCGACGGCCTTCATGCTGAGTTCCCAAACGCTGCCATCACGTTTGTCTCCGGAACCCAGTTCCTGCGTGCCGATGGAACGCCCGTGCCCGACAGTCTTCTCACCACTCCCGACGGCAAGCCCGGCCTCAAGGCTGACTACAACGAAGGGATGCGGAGAGGGCCACCGGTCCCTGGAACCAGCACCACGCCGATCACCAGCCGCACGGAGTCCAACGTCAATCTGACCGACAAAAACCTGCCGCCGGAGATTGCCGGCAGAAAAACCTTCGGCGTGCAATGGTCAGGATTCCTCACGCCAACCGATTCGGGCGACTTCATCCTCGGAATTCGCGCCGCGGGTTTCGCAAGGCTTACCGTCGGCGGCAAACAGGTGGCAATGGCGTTCGGTGGAGGCGGCGGCGAAATCTCATCGAGCGTCGGTCGCGTTCACCTGGAGAAGGGCCGCAAGGTCGCGCTCGAGATCTCCTACGGCAGCCGAGACGGCAAGGCCCATGCGGAATTGATTTGGACGAAATACAGCAGCGGGCCGTCGCCTGAAGCCATCGCAGCGGCGAAAAATGCGGATGCCGTTATCGCCGTCGTGGGCATCACAAGTCAGCTCGAAGGAGAAGAAATGCCGGTCACCGAGCCGGGATTCCTCGGTGGCGATCGCACCAGCATCGATCTTCCCCAACCGGAAGAAGAACTGGTGGAAGCAGTGGCAGCCACCGGAAAGCCGCTGGCCGTTGTTCTCGTGAATGGGAGTGCCTTGGCTGTCAACTGGATCAACGGGCACGCCAACGCCGTTCTTGAAGCATGGTACCCCGGTGAAGAGGGCGGAGCAGCAGTAGCTGAAACACTGAGCGGCAAAAACAATCCCGCAGGAAGGCTGCCAGTTACGTTCTACACCGGCGTCGACCAGTTGCCCAACTTTGAAGATTACGGGATGGCCAACCGGACCTACCGCTACTACAACGGCAAGCCGCTTTATCCGTTTGGATACGGACTCAGCTACACGACCTTCAGCTACAGCGGGCTCAATATCCCAACGCAGGCTGTTTCTGCCGGCCAGACAGTCGGCGCCGATGCAACAGTCACCAACAGTGGCAAGGTTCCAGGCGATGAAGTCGTGCAGGTCTATCTCAAATTTCCTGACGTCAAGGGCGCGCCTCAAATTGCACTACGCGGATTTCAGCGCATCCATCTTGAGCCTGGCACGAGCCAGAAAATCCATTTCGATCTGAAGCCTCGCGACTTGGGAATCGTGACTGAGGATGGGCATCCAATCATCGCTCAAGGGGATTACACCATCAGCATCGGCGGAGGCCAGCCCGACACGGGAGCACCGACCGTCAATGGCAAATTCCATATTGACGGTCAGGTGGACTTACCCGAGTAGCGTTAACAGGCAACAAACTGGCCAATCATGACCCGACAATCGAAAAGGAGAAGGCAGTGAACGGATTTCGCAACACAGTGATTTTGACAACATTGGCTGCGGGACTTGCCCTGACTGCATGGGCTGCCGACTTGACCGGACAATGGACCGCAACCTTCAACACGCAGATTGGCGAGCAGCATTACACCTACACCTTCAAGGTAGACGGCGAAAAGCTCACCGGCACGGCGAAGAGCGACCGCGGGACAACCGATATCACCAACGGCACGATCAAGGGCGATCAGATTTCTTTTGATGAAAGCCTGGACTTCAATGGACAGACCATTCCGATCAAGTACACGGGCACGGTCTCCGGCGACTCGATAAAGCTGCATCGCACGGTGGGCGATTTTGCTGAAGAAGACCTCGTCGCGAATCGAGTCAAGTAACTGCGGCAAGCCCAAAGGGGGATTCATGCATAGACGAGACTTCTGCAAACTGCTTGCGATCGCCGCGGCATCGGAAACTGTTCCATCCTATGGACAGACCGCACCAGAAAGCCAGCCGGTGTCGCCGGGCGGGTTCAACCGTTACACGCAGGACTACGCTCAATTTTGCGCATTGCCGCCGGAGAAGAGGGCCTTCTACAGGGTGAGCGATGGAAAAATCGTCGAGGAACGGCTGGATGAGTCCGCTTGGCAACCGTCGGCGTGGAATTATAACCCGGTAGCACAATCCGTCGCGGGCGGCCTGTGGGACGATGTGCCGTTGGAGTCGCCAATCCCCGATCTTGCGGGCGATGGTCCGTTCAAACCGACCTGGGACTCGTTGCTTGAGTATGAGGCGCCGGATTGGTACCAGGATGCCAAATTCGGCATCTGGGCTCACTGGAGTCCACAGTGTGTGGCCGAAGCCGGGGACTGGTACGCACGCAACATGTATGTCGAGGATCAGCGGCAATACAAATATCAGCTGGAACACTACGGGCCGCCGTCGCGATTCGGCTACAAAGAGCTTTGCGCCCAATGGACCCTGCTGAATTGGGACCCGGATGAGTTGATCACGCGCTATAAGAACGCCGGTGCCCAAATATTCATCGCGTTGGCCAATCACCATGACAGTTTCGACGCCTGGGATTCGAAGCATCAGCCGTGGAATGCCGCCGCGATCGGTCCCCATCGCGATGTTATCGGCACATGGGCCGCCTCGGCGCGAAAACAGGGTCTGCGGTTCGGTGTCACCGTGCATCAGGCGCGCAACTGGTGGTGGTTCCAGCCATCGCATGCCGCCGATAAGGCCGGACCGTGGGCCGGCGTTCCGTATGATGGCCGTCTCACGCAGGCGGATGGAAAGGACCAGTGGTGGCAGGGCCTCGATCCCCAGCGACTTTACGGCGTAAAGCACCCTGCTGATGCCTTGCCCGATACATCGTATGTGAAGAACTTCTACGACCGGACCCGCGATCTCATCGACCAGCACAACCCCGACCTGCTTTACTTCGACGATTCGCTGCTGCCGCTGGGCTGGGCTGGAATGAACATCGGCGCGTATTTCTACAACAACAGCGTGAAGACGCACGGCAAGTTGGAAGCCGTGCTGAACGTCAAGGATGTTCCAGACAGGCTGGCCAAAGCTGTTATCGCTGATTATGAGAGAGGGCTGACTGCGGAGATCATGAAGTTTCCCTGGCAGTCTGAGACCTGCATCGGCGCCTGGCACTATCTGCGCTTCCTCTACGAGAAACCGGGTGAATATGGCGGCTATCTGCCCCCGCGCGACGTTATCCATTGGCTTATTGACACCGTGAGCAAGAACGGCACGTTCATCCTCAATGTTCCCGGCCGGCCTGACGGAACCATTGATAGCAAGGAAATAGCGGTGCTGGATGGCATCACGGCATGGATGCAGACCAATGGTGAGGCAATCTACGAGACTCGGCCATGGAAGGTCTACGGCGAGGGCCCCAACAGCATAAAGAGCGGGTCCTTTCAGGGCGGGAGCATCAAGAAACTGGGAGAGAAAGATATTCGCTTCACGCGCAATAAGGCCAACACCGTGATCTACGCGCTGGTGCTGGGCTGGCCCGCGGAATCGTTCACTGTGCAGTCTCTGGGGCTTTCAGCTACGACAAGACCAGGCAAAGTCGCGAAGCTCGAACTTCTCGGGACCGACCAGTTGGTGAGTTGGAAGCAGCAGACGGATGCCTTGAGGGTAGAGCTTCCAAAGCTCTACAAACCAGCAGCAGATTATGCAGCTGTGCTCAAATTGACAGTGTCCTGAGCGAGAATAGGCCGGGGGCTCGTTGGTCGCCTAACCAATCCCCCGGAGCCCGATTGGACGCCAAGGCAACGGGTGCTGACACTACGTCGATTGTCGAAATCACAACATCAAACTCCGGAGAAGTGTAAATTCATGCTTCGATCTTTCATGCGGCGCCTGTGTATTGTCGGGCTTGGTTTTCCCGCAGTCTGGTTCGCCTCACTCGCTTCCGCTCAGACAAGTCAAAACGCGTTGCGTGAAGTCGCCGCCAACGTGAAAGACACGCGCGGCTCGGTTGATCGCTTCTTCGACCTTTC
Source organism: Acidobacteriaceae bacterium (assembly GCA_003133425.1). The sequence continues at coordinate 2,794 of PKXI01000451.1, read as the reverse complement.
AATCGGCTCCGATTATCCTGGAACGTTGATTCGGGATGACAGCCAGGCGCAGCTCAAAACTGTCACAGCCGAACTCGGTTTTCGCTACATACGATTCCACGCTATCTTCCACGATGTGCTAGGAACGGTCCGCGTTGAAAACGGAAGAACCGAGTATAACTGGGCGAAGATCGATCAGCTCTACGACGATCTGCTGGCGCGGCATATCAGACCATTTGTCGAGTTCGGCTTTACTCCAAATGTGCTGGCCACATCGCAGAACAGCATCTTCTACTGGCACGGGAATACATCACATCCAAAGCCGGATGGCTGGCATGATTTGGTGGAAACATTCACCCGACATCTGGAGGCGCGCTACGGAAAGGAAGAAGTCCGTTCCTGGTACTTCGAAGTGTGGAACGAGCCCAACCTGTCCGGCTTCTGGGAGGGCGGTGACCAGAAAGCCTACTTCGAGCTCTATGACCTGACCGCCAGGACAATCAAATCCGTCGATCCCAAGTTGCGCGTCGGTGGCCCCAGCACGGCCGGCGCAGCATGGGTTCCGGAATTTCTGGCGCATGTCAAACTCAGCGGCGCGCCAGTCGATTTTGTCACGACTCATACTTATGGCGTCCAAGGGGGCTTTCTGGATGAGAACGGAAAGAGCGATACCAGGCTCGATCCCTCTCCAGATGCGATTATCGGCGACGTGCGCCACGTGCGCGAGCAGATTTCGGCATCAGCTTTCCCTGGCCTTCCGCTCTATTTCACCGAGTGGAGCACCAGCTATACGCCGCGCGATTCCGTGCACGACTCCTACATCAGCGCGGCCTACATCCTCAACAAGCTGAAGGCCAGCCAGGGGCTCTTGCAGGGTATGAGCTACTGGACGTACACCGACCTCTTCGAAGAACCGGGACCACCGACTGCTCCATTTCAAGGAGGATTCGGATTACTCAATCCTGAAGGAATCCGCAAGCCGGCCTATTTTGCGTACAAGTATTTGCATGCGCTTGATGGCGACAGCCTTGCAACGAGCGATCCGCAGGCGATGTTGTCCACAAAGGATGGAAACGTATCGGCTGTGATCTGGGACTTTGAACAGCCGGACCAGAAGGTCAGCAATCGCTCCTTTTATACGAAGGTGATTCCATCACACCCAGCGGTGCCTGTGCATCTGCGTCTCACGCACCTAGCTGCAAATGTCTCGTATCATCTTGTAGTGCATCGCACCGGGTTTCATTCCAACGACGCATACACGGCGTACATCGAACTTGGTTCACCCCAGAAACTGACTGAAGCGCAGGTCGCGCAGCTGAGCGGACTCACGCGTGATCTTCCCGAGACGGATAAGGTCGTGCGCAGCGGCGCCGATGGCACCGTAGAAGTCACACTATCGATGAACAGCAACGACATTGTTCTGGTGAAGCTGTGGCGGAACAAGGCAGCCAGATAATTGACTTGCGGCGTTCCATACCGAAGAGGAGCAGATGAGCGACAGGATTCGAATAATGAACGCTAAAGGCAAAATGTACTTCTTCGTACTCCTGCTCGCTATTGTTTCTCTAGGGCGGTCCGGCCCGGCATGGGCCGCCCAAGATGCGTCTGCTCATCCAGCCTGGCCTGGACCGGGACAGCTTTTTGTGGGCGCATGTTATCAGCCCATCGACCGCTCACCTGAGCAGATCGATCAGGACATTGCCATCATGAAGCGCGCCGGCTTCAATGTGGTGCGCATGGGAGACCTGTCGTGGGATTCCTTTGAGCCATCGCAGGGCAAGTTCACCTTTGAGTGGTTCGACAGCATCATGGACAAGATGCAGGCCAATGGCATCCGGGTCATTCTTGACATTCCCGGTCTGCCCGCGCCCATCTGGCTGCATCGGGCACACCCGGGCGTCGATATCGTCGCGCAGAACGGCACGCGGCTCCCGCCTGCCGAGCGTTACATGGATAACATCGGCGACCCCGACTACGTCCGCGAGGTCGGGATTATGGCCGACGCGCTGATGAGGCGCTATGCGAATCATCCCGCGGTTATTGCCGTCGGCTATGACAACGAGATCGGGAACGGCTTCATGTCGTATTCGGAAGCCGACCGCCAGCGGTTCATTTCATGGCTGACGAAGAAGTACGGCAGCATTGACGAACTGAACAGTGCATGGGCCACGCAGAGATGGTCACGCCGTTTGAACAGCTTTGACGATGTGGACCTGCCGCTCGCTGATGGCCCTGGACCGTCGGAGCGCTACCTGGACTTACATCGCTTCTGGTCGGATGTGACCGTGGCTCGTCTGAACGAACTCGACGAAATCCGCCAGCGAGACATGCCCGACGTTCCATCCATTTCAAACCTGTGGGACACTGCTGGCCGGCGCGGATTCGACTACCTTTCTACGTACAGGTCCTACGTCTCGTACGGGGCTGAAGGCTTTTATCCCGGGGACCCCATCAGCGGTGCATTTGGCGCGCTGACGACGAAAGGGGCACTGACAACGCCGATTTGGTTCAACGAATTTACCGCCGGTGGCGGCGGCTTTTACGGAACTCCGGGCAGAAGCTACATGTACGCCAACCTCGCACTCATGATGGGAGCTCAAGGGATTCTCGCCTGGACCTTCAACAGTCACCAGGGCGGAGAGGAACAGGCGCTCTTCGGGCTGGTGGATCACGATGGAACCCCTTCGTGGAAAGTGGATGAGTTTGCTCGGATAGCGACGGAATTCAAGCAGCTTGCCAAGTCCGGATTCCCTCGGTATACACATCCCGAAATAGCCATCGCCTATTCATTCGATTCCTTCATCGACTCTCATCC
>PKXI01000287.1 GCA_003133425.1 Acidobacteriaceae bacterium | reverse complement strand
TCCCTCCCTATTTGGTCTTGCTCCGTGTGGGGTTTACCCTGCCTCCGGCTTCACAGTCGGAGCGGTGCGCTCTTACCGCACCATTTCACCCTTACCCCGGCGGGACTGGCCGTCCAGGCGAACCTGAAAGGCCCTTCCGGAAGCCCTCAAGCCGTGAGGCGAGAGGGGTAGCCGAGGCGGTATCTTTTCTGTGGCACTGGCCGTCCATGAGCCTTAAAGCCCACGTCCCGGACGTTATCCGGCACACTGCCCTGCGGAGTTCGGACTTTCCTCCCCCGGCAGCCCGCTTGCGCAAGCCCCCGGCAGCGACCGCCCGGTCCTCCTGCCAAGGTCTAGTGTACCGTGGATTGGGCATTTGCCCGCTGGTGTCGTGGCGCACTGCGATCTCGAACCATTTGAATCGATGACCGATGGGCGACCATCCATTAATTGCGGAGGGATCTTATCACCTGCCGCAGGGCCTTCTCGCCGGGCTCCCTTGAACGAGTCCCCCAGACCTCACCTCATTTCAAGGAGACCTCAATGAAATTTGTTTCGCTCGTTGCCCGGCTTTTGCTGGGACTGATCTTCCTGTTCTTCGGGTCCAACCTGTTCTTGAATTTCCTGCACGCTCCAATGCCCACCGGGACCATGGGGCAGTTTTCAGGTGCGCTGTTTGCCTCGCACTACATCTATGCGGTGGGCTTGTTCCAGGTCGTTCCCGCGATTCTGCTGCTCATCAATCGATATGTGCCGCTTGCCCTGGCCCTGCTGGCTCCGGTGATCGTCAACATCTGCCTTGTGCATATCCTGATGGCTCCCAGTGGTCTGCCCGTAGCGGCTTTGGTGGTCATACTCTGGTTTCTGGTCGCGTATCGGGTCCGCACCGCCTTTGTGGGACTCTTCCAGAAACGCGTGTCCGACTGAAGATTGGGAACTGGGCGCCAAACAGCCCAGTCGAACTCCCGGTCGCTACAATCAAGAGCAACGATGATTGAGTACCTCTATCTTGGGCGCGTGGGATACGACGAGGGCCTGCGCCTGCAGGCGGAGATTGCGGAGCTTCGTTTAAAAGGCCGCGTGGAGAATGTGCTGCTACTCCTCGAGCATCCGCCAGTGTTGACGCTGGGACGCAACGCCAACCGTGCCAACATCTTAGCTTCGGGCGAGCTGCTGGCCAGCCGAGGCGTCACGCTGCATGAAATCAACCGCGGCGGCGATGTAACCTATCACGGCCCCGGCCAACTTGTGGGTTACCCCATCTTCGATCTGCGCAGCCTGCGGAACCCGAAGGGCGGGCGACTGGGGCCGGTGGACTTCGTGCGTCTAATGGAGGAGGCGCTGATCAGGGTCTGCGGAGTGTTTGGCGTTCCGGCTGGGCGCATCTGCGGGCTAACCGGAGTGTGGTGCGGCCTTCGCCCTCCGGACGGCAGCTCCTCGGACGAGAGTTGTGCACAGAGCGAGCCGCTTGCAGGTCGGAAGATCGGCGCTATCGGGATTCATGTTTCCCGCGGCATCACGTCGCACGGATTCGCCTTCAACGTCACTACCGATCTACGTGACTTTGCGCTCATCAATCCCTGCGGCATCACCGACCGGCCGGTCACCAGCTTGAAAAACGAGATTCAGCCCCTTGCGGGCTCGCTGTCACCCGCGGACCCAAATGAAGCATTGCCCAGCCTTGAGTCCGTAGCCCACCAGGCGGCCCGTCAGTTCGGCCTCGTCTTCGGCGAGCAGGTGCTGGCGGTCGAGAGTTTGGACGCGCTCCGCACCCAGGCGGAGGCTGCCCCCACGAATCCGCCCAGCTTTCCCGCTCAAGACACACCGCTGCAGGTTCCGCACGAGGTTGAACGTCTCCTGCAAACAAAGGAACGTCCCGTCCAGGCCTGAGTATCCAATTCGCTATGCAGTCAATAGCTTCCCAGGGCTCATCCGCCGCGGCGGACCAGACCTCAGGCACACTGCCTGTTTCGGCTCGACCGCCGGTTCTTGTTCCACCGGCGCATGTTCAGCGATTTATAATCCGGCAGGAACTGCCCGCAAAAGCATTCTGAAGCGCGGAGAGAAGGATTCATGCCAACCGACGTAATCATGCCCCAGATGGGCGAGTCGATCATTGAGGGCACCATTACCAAATGGCTCAAGAAGGCAGGCGACCGCGTCGAGAAGGACGAGCCGCTCTTCGAAATCTCCACCGACAAGGTGGACGCGGAGATTCCTTCGCCCGTGGCCGGCGTGCTGAGCGAGATCAAGGTGCTTGAGGGAGCCACGGTCGGCATCAACACGGTGGTTGCAGTGATCGGCGGGGCAGCGGTTCAATCGGAGGCCTCGGCGTCGGCGGCCAAGTCGGCCTCGCCGCAGGTGTCGCAGGTGGCAGGCGGAACAGATGTGGTGATGCCCCAGATGGGCGAGTCCATCGTTGAAGGCACCATCACCAAATGGCTCAAGAAGGTCGGCGAAAAGGTCGAAAAGGACGAACCGCTTTTTGAAATCTCAACTGACAAGGTGGACGCAGAGATACCCGCTCCCGTCGCCGGGCTGCTCACCGAAATTCGTGTTCTTGAAGGCGCCACGGTCGAAATCAATACGGTGGTCGCGGTGATTGGCGGCCCGGCTTCGGCACCTGCCGCCGGTGCGAAGGCAGCAAAAGCAGCCGCGGTTGCAGCGCCAGCAAAAGCGGCTTTGGTTGCTGCCGCGCCAGTCACGGGCAACGACGGCCGGAAAGCCCGTTCGTCGCCTTTGGTGCGGCGCATCGCGAAGGACAACAGCCTCGATCTGAACCAGATAGCGGGCAGCGGGTCGGATGGCCGCATCACGAAGGACGACGTGCTTCGCCATCTGAGCCATCATGGCCCGGGAAGCTCGCGCGCCGCTGCCGCAGCCCCTCCGCCGCTCTCGGGCGACCTGGTCCCCATGACCAAAATGCGCGCCATCATTGCCCAGCGCATGGTCGACAGCGTCCGCACCAGCCCGCACGTCCACACCGTCTACAAGGTGGACATGACCCGCATCGTCCGTCTCCGCGAGCGCGAGAAGGCCGCCTTCCAGCAGCGCAACGGCTTCAACCTAACTTACATGCCCTTTATCGCCACCGCCGCAATCGAGGCTCTGCGCCGCTTCCCCATCGTCAACGCCTCACTTCAAGGCACTTCAATCCAATACCACCAGAACATCAATCTCGGTATTGCCGTAGCCCTTGAGTGGGGACTCATTGTGCCCGTCATCCGCCAGGCCGAGCAGCGCAGCTTTGTCGACCTCGCCCGTACCCTCGCCGACCTCGCCAACCGAGCCCGCACCAAGAAGCTCATGCCTGAAGAAACCTCAGGCTCCACATTCACCCTCACCAACGCCGGTGTCTTCGGCGGCGAGTTCGGCACGCCCATCATCAACCAGCCCGAGTCGGCCATCCTCGCCATCGGCGGCCTCCGCAAAGAGCCCGTCGTTCTCACCGATGCAGAAGGCAACGACTCCATCGCAATCCGCTCCGTCCAATTGCACTGCCTGGGCTTCGACCACCGCCTCATCGACGGCGCCGACTCCGGCAGATTCATGCTCGAGTTCAAGAAGACCCTCGAAACCTGGGACCGCAAGCTCGACTAGCGCATTCGATCGACGCCTACGCCGTAACCCTAACCGTCGCCGCTTCCATCGCAATCGCCCGCGGGAACAGGATGTTGTTCTCCAGGTGAATGTGCTGGTGCAGGTCCTGCTCAAATTCCTTCAGCCCGTCATAGTAAGCGTGATAAGTCGGGCATGCTTCAACGGGTGTCGTGTAGTTATCACTCAGCCGGCGAATCTCCGCAACCAGCGCGCCAGCCGCATCATGTTCGCTCGTCATCATCGCAATGGGACTCTCAATGCTCCCGAAGCACGCCTCCGGATGCGCTCCGCCTGAAATCAGCGCGCCCTCAAGCTTGGCGGTGTACGGAAACAGCACGTGCTCTTCCTTGCCCAAATGGTGAATCAATTCCTCGTCGAGTAGAGCCAGCAGTTTCTGCATTGCCGGTAAATGCGCCTGCGTATCGCCGTGGCGATTTACAACCTTCTGTGCCAACACTGACAGCCGCGGCAATTCGTTCTTCACGTATACATGATGCGTGGCGACGATATGGTCAATCAGTTTTCCCAGCGTGGCCTGCGACCAGTCAACGGGCAAGGGCGCGGCTGAGTTTGAGGCTGATTCAAGCGCTGCCAACACCTCATCGACCGGGAGCTGCTTTTCAACGCACGCTTCTGCCAGCGGCTTGCGCCCGCCGCAGCAATAGTCGATGCCAAACCGCTCGAAGACGCGGATGGAGTGAGGTTGTTCAAGTGCGATCTCGCGAACGGTCTGTGTGAGGCTTGTCATGTTTTTCTCCTGCATTCACCTTAAGACCAACGCGCATGCGCCACAGCGACTTTAGTCACTCAGACAAAAACAAATCTGAGGCCAACCATCACGGCCTTGCGATAAACTCTTCCCCATGCCCCCTCCCCGCCCCGATCTGGTAACCATCCTCGAACAAACCGCGCTCCTCTCCAGCCTTTCGCGCGCTGAGTTTCAAATGCTTGCAGCGCGTACGGTGCGCAAACACTTCACGGCCGGTGAGTTGCTCTTCTCTGAAGACGAGCCCTGCCATGGCCTGCACATTATCGCGCATGGCAAGGTGCGCATCTTCAAGACCTCAGTCAACGGGCGCGAGCAGGTGCTGGCCATCAACCAGGCCGGCGAGTCCGTAGCCGAGCTCCCGGTCTTCGATGGCGGACGCTACCCGGCCTCCGCAATGGCCGTCGACGATGTGGAGATTGCGTTTATCTCGCGGCAGGATTTTCAGGCATTCTGCATGGAGCATCCCGAAGTTGCGCTCAAGATGCTGGCCGTCGTCGGCGCGCGCCTGCGCAGGCTCGTCGGCATCATTGAAGAGCTTTCCTTTACCACAATTCGCCAGCGCCTGATCGCCCTGTTGCTGCGCCTCGCTGAAAGCGAAGGCAAACAAACTCCGCAGGGAATCGAATTTCATCTGCCGGTGAGCCACCAGGAACTCGCCAGCCAGCTCGGCACCGTGCGCGAACTCGTCTCGCGCAACCTTATGCGCCTCCAGGCCGAAGGCTTGCTCGACGTAGACGCCCGCCAGATCGTCGTGAAAGACAAGGCCGGCCTCAGCGCACTGCTAACTGCCGCACCCTGACCGCCCCCGTCGTCAAAGTTCTAAGCACTGCAAGCGTAGCGCCGTGTATGACAGCGT
>PKXI01000222.1 GCA_003133425.1 Acidobacteriaceae bacterium | reverse complement strand
TATCTACAACTGTAGTACTAAGAGCAATTTGTGAATTGAAGGAGCTATCTGAATGAATGGTTTTTCGAATATCTGGAATCATCCAAAGACATCGGCTGTGGGGTTGTTGATTGCGGTGGTCAGCTTTGCCGGAGTTCTTTCGCAGCAAGGCATCACTCTGGGCAACGCGGGATCCGGCTCGGTGATCACGCTGGTGAGCGCGCTTGCTTCCGCCTTGCTGGGTCTGCTGGCCAAGGACCCGAGCGAGGCGCCGCCTTCATCTGGAAGCACCGCAAAATTGGGCGCGTGGGCGTTGATCGCGCTGCTGTTGCCGTTGCCTATTTGGGCGGTTGCTCGCAAACGACAGTGGCCCGGAACATCGTGAACTGGACTCCGGCCCTGCAAAGCGCGGTTGCGACGGTAAACTCGGCTGGAGCGCTGCTTGCACCGACGGATGCGCAGGTGTTTGCTGCTGCTACCGCTGGATTCAACGCGGCCTCAAACTTGTTGTCGGCGCAGGCGAAGGCGTACCTGGCCAACCCCTCGGCGAGCACGCTGGCGCAAATGCAAAACCAGGTTGTGACGTTTCAGCAGCAGGTGAACGCTGCATTGCTGCAGGCTGCAAGGATCGTTAATCCCGCGAGCCAGCAGCATGCGTTGGAGACAATTCAGGCAGTTGGAACTGTAGTGACCGCAATTCTGGCCCTGGTTCAATCCGTCTCAAACAAAGCTGCAATCGCACAGATGGCGGCTCGTTCAACGATCAAGATGGCCGCTGTGCGACCTTACCTGAACGAAATGCAGGCGGCAGGAATTGTTGCCGGCCATTACGATGAGCCGGTTGCGCTGGCGCGGATGCAGGTGGCGCATGCGGAGCAGTATGAGGTGCAGGCAGGGTTCTAGTTCGTAGAAAGAGTACGGGCCGCTCTCGGTATGGGAGCGGCCCGCTGGATTCCTAAATCAAATAAATAGATTCAAATCCCCGCCTAGGTATTTTCTTCCCGTGCTTCTCCCAGAATCAATTTGAGAGTTATCTGCTTCTTCCCGCGCAGCAAGGTGACGCTGATGGTGTCGCCGGCCTGGTGTTTGTCCATGAGGGCGCTGATGTCCTGCGGACCGGTGACCTGCTGTCCGTCGATGGCAACGATGAGATCGCCGCCGAGCATGATGGGCGTATTGCCGACATAGGCCTGCTGGTTGCCGCCGTGGAGACCCGCACGTTCTGCTGCTCCGCCGGGGATGACGCGCTGAATCAAGACGCCAGTGTCTGCAGCCAGGCCCATTTGCGACGCCAGATCTGGTCCGATGGCATAGGAGACGATACCGAGCGAGGGACGGCGCACGCGCCCGTAACGGGTAAGGTCAGCGAGAACGGCCTTTGCCGTATTGATGGGAATGGCAAAGCCGATGCCGGAGCTTTGATCGGCGCCGTTGGAGGCGATCANNCGGAGTTGCCGGGATTGATGGCTGCATCGGTCTGGATGGCGTCTTCAATCGGCGCGCCGTCAGCGTTGCGGATGGAGCGGATGGAGCTGATGATGCCGGTGGTCATGGTGCCGCTGAGGCCGAAGGGATTGCCAATGGCGTAAACCTTTTGCCCAACGGCGAGCTCGGTGGAGTCAGCCAGCGTGACCGGTTGCAGGTTGGGGGCATCGATTTGCAGGAGCGCCAGGTCATGGACCTTGTCGCTGCCGACTACCTTTGCCTGGTAGCGGTGTTTGTTGCTGAGCATGACCTCGATGCCGCGATTGGCTCCCTCAACAACGTGAAAGTTGGTGAGCACATGGCCGGCCTTGTCGAGAACGAAGCCGGAGCCTTGGCCCTGCTGGGGCACCGTTCCATAAAAGAAGTTGAAGACTAGCGTCGTGGAGGTGATGTTGACCACGGAGGGCTGCACCCTTTTATAGACGGAGATATTGTTCACTTCTTCGGCATCGAAGGCGGGGGCAGCCTGAGCCTCGGTAAGTTCCAGCGGGGAGCTGGAACCGCTCGCATTGAAGAGTGAAAAATGACCCAAATGATCCGAGAGGTGGGTGGTTAGGTACCAGAACCCGCCCACAAGCAAAAGAACAAAAATCACCCGTCGCAGTCTCATCGCTGTAGACCCAAAAACCTTCCTTACACAGATACGGTGGCAACTCGCCGCAGTTCCAAAGGAATGGCGCAGTTCCCACTTCCTATTTTAAAGACAAGTCCCGAGGAGAATTGTTGCTGTCTCTCTTGAGAAGCTGCCAGAGAGTATTGACCTGAGCGCGGAGTGCTTCCATATCGCCCGTATTGTCAATTACATAGTCGGACATAGAGGCTTTTTCAGCATCGGGAATCTGGTGGGAGAGGCGGAGGCGGGCATCTGCTTCGACGGCTTCACGGGCGGTGGCCGGCGGATTGATGCGCGCCACATAGCGGGCGATTTTGAGCTCATCGGGCGCGGTGACCACGAGGATGCGGTCAATGCGCCGTCGCCAATCGGCCAGCACCCCATCCTTTTCGCCCCGAGCTCGGGCATCGCGTACCACCTCAAAAATCAGTGCCGTCTCGATCACGGCGACGGCGGCGGGATCGCGCGCAAGAACCGCGTCCACCCAGGTCTGTTGTGCAGCGATTACGGCCGGATGAACGATGGCGTTGAGGTCGTTGAGGCGGCCATCCTGAAATGCCAACTGAGCAAGACGAGCACGGTTGAGGCGGCCATCGGAACCAACAACTTCCGGGCCAAACGCACTCACAATCTCCTGGTAAACCTGCTGGCCGGGTTCCATCACCTGGCGGCCCAGCGCATCGGCTTCAACGACCTCGGCACCGAGTTCGCGCAAAAAGCCTGCGACGGTGCTCTTGCCACTGCCCAGGCCGCCGGTGAGTCCTACTCTGAGCATGGGTTAGAGCCCTCGCCGCATTTTGGCGGCGCGCACGGTGTTGGACATGAGCATGGCGATGGTGAGCAGACCCACACCGCCGGGTACTGGCGTGTAGGCGCCGGCCAACTCAAAGGCTTCAGGATGGATATCGCCGACGATAGTGGAGCCGCGCTTGGCAAAGGTGGCTTCTCGCTTGGCGTTACCGGCAAAGTAGCGGTCGAATTTCTCCCGGGTTGTGATGCGATTAATACCTACATCAATGAGGGTTGCGCCGGGCTTGACCATCTCAGGGGTGATGAAGCCGGGGCGGCCGATGGCGGCCACCAGGATGTCGGCCTGACGAGTAATCTCCGAGAGGTTTCGCGTTTTGGAATGACAAATCGTCACAGTGGCATTCTGGTGGAGCAGCAGCATGGCTGCGGGCTTGCCCACAATGTCGCTGCGGCCCACCACCACTGCGTGCTGGCCGGAAATAGGAATGTTGCTGCGCTGCAGAATTTCAATGACGCCAGCCGGGGTGCATGGCGCGAGAGCGGGCCGGCCCGCCTGCAGACGGCCTGCATTCACGGGGTGAAAGCCGTCCACGTCTTTCTCTGGCGCGATGGCATCGAGGAGAACCTTGGCATCGACCTGGCGAGGCAAGGGCAATTGAATGAGGATGCCGTCGATTTCGTCGCGAGAATTGAGGGCGGCGACCAGGTCAAGCATGGCTTCGGTGGTGATGTCCTCAGGTGGCTTAATGAGGTCGCTGTAGATGCCGAGTTCGGCGCAGGCCTGCACTTTGTTTCTTACGTAAATCTCAGAGGCAGCTACGTTTCCCACCAGCACGGCCGCGAGTCCGGGCCGGACGCCGTGGGCGGCCAGAGCGCGGACTTCTTCTGCGACTTCCTGCTTGATGGCCGCGGCAATGGAGGCGCCATCGAGAATTCTTGGCATTCAACGCTCCCAAGTTTAATCGTATCGCTTTCAGGCGGAAGGCGGTTGGGCAATGAGACGGCCTCAGCAAAGAGGGAAATGTGCTCATTTGGTGATCTGCGCCACCGAAAGCGACGGACGTCACAGCCGCATGTGATTTAACTCACATCGGCACGGGGGCGAGTTCTTATACGTTCACAGATGCGAGGAGTGCTCCAAATCACATGAGACTGGTATGTGCGCCCTCGCGGCAGGGTTCATACGGAGATTAGCTTTCATGAGCGCTTTTAAGGAAGCAGGACATCTTTTCCGGTTCGCGGGGCTGTTTGTCCTCGCCTTCCTGGTGTTTCTGGTGGTGCGGCACTACGTTGTCCCAAAGAGTTTTGGACAGTACGGGCATTATCGCGGTGCAGCCATCGGTGAGATGGCAGCCCACCCGGTGAAGTTTGCCGGTCATGAGACTTGCGAAGGCTGCCACACCGACATTCTTGACGCAAAAAAGAACGGCAAACATGCGCACGTAAATTGCGAGGCCTGCCACGGGGCATTGGCGAATCATGCGGACGACCCTTCCATCAAGCCAGTGCTGCCTGACACGGCAGTCCTTTGCGCGCGCTGCCACACGGCCAGCGCTGCCAAGCCCAAGGGCTTTCCGCAAGTGGCTCCGGCAGAACACTCAAACGGGCTGCCTTGCGAGACTTGCCACAATCCACACAGTCCGGCCATGAGTGCAGGAGGTGCGAAGTGAATTTATCCCGGCGTCATTTCCTTGTCTTAGTGCCGGCGGCGGCGGTTGCCTGGAAGTCCGTACTTGCGGGAACCCCGGAAGAATCGCCGAACTACAAGATGACCGATCACTGGTGGGGGATGTTGATTGACATTCCGAAGTGCATCGGTTGCGGCAATTGCGTGAGGGCCTGCGCGACAGAGAACGATGTGCCGGACGGGCACTTTCGCACCTGGGTGGAGCGTTATCACGTGACGGACGAGAACATGGTGAACCCGCAGGTGATTTCGCCGGACGGAGGCAAGGAAGGATTTCCCGTCGCAGAGGAAGATGCGGGGAAGTACTTCTTCGTACCCAAGCTCTGCAATCATTGTGCGGATTCTCCCTGCACACAAGTGTGCCCTGTGGGCGCGACTTTCATCAGTCCCGATGGCGTGGTGATGGTGGACCCGAAGTACTGCCTGGGTTGTGCATATTGCGTGCAGGCCTGCCCGTATGGCTGCCGCTACATTCATCCTGAGAAGCATGTCGCAGACAAGTGCACGCTTTGCTATCACCGGATTACCAAGGGACTGACTACGGCATGTTGCGAGACCTGCCCGACCGGTGCGCGCCAGCTTGTGGATTTGAAAAATCCCAAAGACCCGATTCACGAGTTTCTAAAGACGCACAGCGTACAGGTGTTGAAGCCGCAGATGGCCACCGGTGCAAAGGTCTATTACAACGACCTTGACGGTTCGGTGCGGTGAGAGCGCAGGGGGCAGGGATCAGATGTCAGGGGTCAGAGAACTATCGAGGATTGGTGAAGAGTTATGAGTGGTGTTGAAGGCTTCATGTATCCGAATGAAATTGAGCTCCAATGGAGCGTGCTGATCGTTTTGTACCCTTTCATCACGGGGTTGGTGGCGGGCGCGTTCATCCTGGCGTCGCTGGAGCGCGTGTTCAATGTTGACGCGGTCAAGCCGACTTACCGGTTGGCGCTGCTGACGGCGTTGGCGTTTCTGCTTGATGCGCCACTGCCGCTGCAGTTGCACCTGGGGCATCCGGAGCGCTCGCCGGAGATGTACTTTACCCCGCACAGCACATCGGCAATGGCGATGTTCGGGTATGTGTACCTGTGGTACCTGATGGCCGTGCTGGTGTTGGAGATCTGGCTGGATTACCGGCGCGACATCGTGCTGTGGTCGCAGGAGTCGAAAGGCTTGCTGCGGTTGATCTACAAAGTGATGACGCTGGGATCAACCAACATCAGCAAGCGTTCGCTGGCAATCGACGAGCGGGTGGGCTGGATCGTAACGATCATCGGTATTCCTTCAGCATTTATGCTGCACGGCTATGTGGGATTTATCTTCGGATCGATCAAGGCCAATCCGTGGTGGTCGTCGCCGCTGATGCCGGTGGTGTTTATCTTCTCGGCGATGGTGTCGGGGATTGCAGCGGTAATGCTGCTGTACATGGCGCTGACCAAACTGCGCGGGCTCAAAATTGATATACGCTGCGTGGACACGATTGCGATGTATCTTTTCTACATCTTCATCATCGATTTCAGCCTGGAGATGCTGGACCTGATTCACCGAATTTACGAAGCTGATGAATCGTTCCGCAGCCTGGACTTCCTGGTCCACACGCAGCTCTTCATTCCGCACATTGTCATCCAGATATCACTGGGAACTCTGGTACCAATTATCCTGCTGGGCATTACCCAGGTGACTAAATTGCCGGAGATTGTGCGCAAGCGCATTTATGCGGTGGCCGGAAGCCTGACGATGGTCGGCATCTTTGCGATGCGCTGGAACGTGGTGATCGGCGGACAGTTGTTCTCGAAAAGCTTCTTGGGGTACACGACCTACAAGATGGCCCTGGTGACGCGCGAGGGACTGTTGGCGGCGATTGCTTTAACCATTTTGCCCTTTATCTTCCTGTGGATATTGATGAAGCTGCTTCCTCCGTGGGGTGAGAACCACGCGCATAAGGCTGTTGCCGCGGACTGAGAACAGCAGGACTTGAACGGGATCGGGTGGAAGTGATGGTAGATCTTCCCGACGAAATAAATCGGCTCGTGACTCGCCTGGAAACACTGGAGCGCCGGGTCTATGTCCTCGAACATCCAGCGGGGGCGCCCAGTCCACTTCCGGTGCAGGAGCCAGGTTCATTGCCGGAGGCACAGGCCGGCGAAAAACTTTCAGGATCGCTGACCGGCGGAGTGTTTCCGGTGCTGGGCAAGGCCATGCTCGGCATTGCCGGAGCCTACCTGCTAAGGGCGCTGGCGGAATCGAGTTCGCTGCCAAGGACGGCGGTGGCGGCAGTTGCCATTTTGTACGCTCTTGCTTGGCTGGTGTGGGCTTCGCGCGCAAAGGCCGGAGATTGGCTGGCGGGCACAACATATGCCTGCACATCCGCTTTGATCCTGGCACCGATGCTGTGGGAGCTAACTCTGCGCTTCAGCGTACTGACTGCGCCGTTGACGGCCGGGGTCGTTTGCGGGTTTGTAATTGCAGCGTCAGCGTTGGCGTGGAAGCGCGATTTTGCCCCGGTGTTGTGGGTAGCCAACGTTACAGGAATTGCAATCGCTCTGTCGCTGTCGATCGCCACGCACCAGATGACGCCGTTCATCGCGCTGCTTTTGCTGATGGTGCTGATCTGCGAGTACGGAGCGGGACGCGATCGCGACACAGGCGTGCGGGTATTGGTCGCTCTGGCTGCCGATGTGGCAATCTGGGCTCTGATTTATATCTACTCCAGCCCGCAAAGCACGCGGGGAAATTATCCGTCGTTGAGCACGGCAACATTGCTTGCGCCGGGCCTGGGGCTGTTTCTGATCCTCGGCGTGAGTCTGATCTACAGGACTGTGCTGAAGGGGAAGACAATCACGGTATTCGACACGATCCAGACCATGATTGCGTTCCTGCTGGCAGCTTGCAGCCTTATCTACTTCGGGCCGCCCGCTAGTGCAACTGCTTTGGGGATTTTCTGTGTGGCGTTATCGGGTGCAGGCTATGCTGCCGCATTTGTCCACTTCGATCATGCTACTGAACGGCGCAATTACTTCGTGTTTGCTACCTGGAGCGGCGCGCTTTTTCTTGCCGGCACCTTGTTGTGTCTGCCGACGTTTTGGCAGGGGCCGTGGCTCAGCGTGGCTGCGGTTGCGGCAACCTTTGCGGGTGTCAGGTTGCGCCGGTCGGCTCTTGAACTTCACGGTGTGGTGTTTCTTTTGGCGGCGGCAACGGTCTCCGGATTGCTGAACTTTATCTTCAGCGCCTTGGCCGGGGCGCTTCCGGGCGCACCTGGGTGGGGTATATACCTTGTCTCGGCCTATACAGTGCTCTGTTATGCCGTGATGAAGCCTTGCCCAGAGGAATCGTGGCGGCAGCAGATTCTCCCTATTGTGTTTGCAGCGCTGGCCATTGGCGCGGCAGCGGCGCTTGTGGTGGAAGGACTGCTGGGACTGGTTGCGCTTGGGATCATTCCAGCCGCCCATCATCTGGCCTTCATTCGCACATTCACATTGTGCGCGACGGCGATTGCATTGGCGTTCAGCGGTTCGCACTGGCGCCGGATGGAGTTGACCCGGATTGGATACGCCACACTTGCGCTCCTGGCAGTAAAGCTGGTGTTGGAAGATTTGCGCCACGGGCACCTTGAGTTCATTGCCGCTTCAATCTTCCTGTTTGCGATCACGTTGATCGTGGTTCCTCGCGTGGCCCGCCTGCTACCAAAATCGTGACTCTTGCACACTTATAATGATGGACGGAAGGGTGCGGAGTTGTGCGCGCGGGTTGACAAGAGATTTATGGCGAACTTGCAGGGAAGAATTGCGCTGGTAACCGGCGCTTCGCAGGGAATAGGGCGGGCGTGTGCGCTGGAGTTGGCACGCGCCGGGGCAACAGTGGCGCTGGCGGCGCGGAACCAGGCAAAATTGGCCGAGGCGGTGGCGGAGATCGAAGCGGCCGGCGGGCAAGCGGCGGCGTTTGCGCTCGATGTGTCGAACGAGGAGTCGATCAAGGCTGGTGCGAAGGCGGTGCTGGAGCGCTTCGGCAAGGTTGAGATCCTGGTGAATAATGCGGGCATCACGCGCGATGGCCTGATGATGGCGATGAAGCGCGCCGATTGGGACGACGTGCTGGCGACCAACGTGACGGGGGCTTTTCTGCTCACGCAGGCGCTGCTGCGCCCGATGCTGAAGAACCGCTGGGGACGCATCATTAACATTTCAAGCGTGGTGGGCCGCACCGGCCAGGCGGGCCAAGTAAACTATGCGGCCAGCAAGGCCGCGCTGATCGGGTTCACGCGTTCGATGGCGCGCGAAGTGGCATCGCGGGGAATCACGGTGAACGCGGTGGCTCCAGGCTACATTGAGACGCCGATGACGGCGGTGCTGGACGAGAAACAGCGGGTGGCGATGATGGCCCAGATTCCGCTGGGACGCGCAGGAACGGACGCGGAGATTGCACAGCCGGTCGTTTTTCTGGCTTCGGATGCGGCCGCATACATCACGGGCCACGTGCTGGACGTGAACGGCGGAATGTTCATGGGCGGCTGACGCCGGGCTCCCAGTCTACTTCCCAGTCACACTCTCTTCCGGCAGCAGCTCATAGCTGACAAAGGCGAACCTGTGGCTGTCTGGCGACCAGGAAGGAACGTTAATTGTTCCCTGCCCTCCAAAGATGCGAGCCTGCACATGCACCGACTTGTCCTTCATTGACATGAGCCGTATTTCCACCACCTTCTCGCCGGGGTGTCCCGTCACGCCTGCCTCGTAGGCCAGAAAAACCATCCATTGCCCATCGGGCGAGATGTGCGGGAACCAGTCGTTGCTGTCGTCGTTGATGAACTGTTCCTGCCCGGTGCCGTCGGGCTTCATGCGCCAGATTTGCATGTGACCCGTGCGCTCAGAGTTGAAATAGATGTATGCGCCGTCTGGCGAGTATTCGGGACCATCGTCCAGGCCTTCGGCAGTCGTGAGCCGGGTTTGTTCGCCGCCCGCTACGGGGACGGTGTAAATGTCGAAGTTGCCGCCGCGCTCTCCGGTGAAGGCAACGGTTTTGCCGTCAGGCGACCAGCCATGCCAGTACGAAGGGCCATCTTTGGTTAGCTGCCGCGGCGTGCCTCCGGCGAGCGGCACAACATAGACGCGCGATTTATGGTCTTCCGGTGAACCGTCGCTGATGGCCAGCATCTGGCCGTCGGGGGAGAGGCCATGATCGTTGTTGCAATGGATCTGGGGAGCGGTGTCAATCGTCACGGGCTCGGCGCTGCCGACGGCTAGGCGGCGGAGGGTGCCCTCTTGATTGAAGATGAACGCCGAGCCGTCGCGAGTCCAGTTTGGCGCCTCAAAGTGCGCGGCCGCAACGTATTCGACACCGCGGTCAGTGGAAGTGACGGCGACGGTTTCCAGCGCGCTCAGCAGAACCGGCTTTCCGGTCGCTGGCGAGAGAGGTTCGAGTTTTACATGGGAGAAGACGGCCTTCTCGACCGCATCCTTGTTATGCGCGCAGACGCCGATTCCGATGTAGAACTCGCCGGTGATCTCAATCTTTGTGGAGGCGCCTGAGGGCCGTAACTTGCCGTCCTTGCCAGAGACGAAGGCATAGAAGAAGTTGCCGCGCTTCTCGAGGCGCACCGTGGGAGGAGCAGATACGTTGGATTGGACCTCGTGCATGTCGGCACCGGGAGCGTCGCGGAATTGCAGCGAAGTAAGCCCGACTCCGTGCACAGCCAGATCGACTTGGGGCGAGTTACCGTCCAGGGTCTGTCGAATCATGAGAACTGCTTTGCGATGGGGATCGCCGCCGGTGCCAAGGATGGCGATGCTGGAAGTGAGGGCAACATCTCCGGAAACTTTCTTCCAGACAAAGTGAATGTCGTCCAAGCCGAACCACATGTTCTCGCCACTGCCGCTCACCGTATACGTGTCGTGCGCTTTGTCGTATTGCGCGGAACCGGCATGAAGCACTGTACCGACGTCCTGCTGGCCTGAGAAGATTCCGAGCGGCTGGGAGGCGCCGAGCATCGCGACGGGAGCAAGCGCGAATACGGCAATGGCTCCGAGATTTGCTATTGAAGATAAAGAACGTGGATACATTGAAAACCTCTCTTAACAGTGGCGCATTTGCGATGGAAGAACCGGCTTCAAAGCGGTCCATTTGCTTATCAGCATGAATTCAGGGCGTAGATTGAAGCTCTGTTCTCAGGCCGCAGAGAAGAATATCCCATCCTGAAGAGACAAGCCATATTTGGCCGCGGGTGGGATTCAAATCTGTGCCAGCCGGCCTTGCGTCGATGGCACCCAAACCCTGACGAGCCTGCGCCAGAGCGGCCGGCAGTATACTGGGGCGTTCCCGGAACACATAGTGCCGTTGCATCCGGGCCGTACGGAGAAACCATGCCAACTCTACGCGCAACTCTGCCATATTTGCTGGCGATCTTTACCGCCGGAACTCTAACTGCTCAAACCGACAACACGACGCCTGTGAAGGTGACTTCGCCCAATGGTCAGATCACGCTGATGCTGTTCGATGCCGCGGCGGTAAAGGATAGCGGCGAGCAGTTGAATGCCGCCGATTTGCGCTACGCGGTTGAGTTTCACGGCCGGCGTCTCATGGAAACGGCACGCCTTGGGCTGGATTTAGTGGGACAACCGGCGCTGGGTCCAGGCATGCACCTTACCAGCACACAGCCGGAGAGCGTCGACGAGACTTACACCATCCCGGTCGGCAAAACCAGCAGCGTGCGCGATCACTACAACGGTGTGCGCGCGGATTTCGAGGACGCGAGTGGACGCAAGCTTACAGTTGAGGCGCGCGCGTTCGACGACGGAGTCGCTTTCCGTTATCTGGTGCCGGACCAGCCGTCGCTCAAGCAAGTCCGCATCGCAAACGAGCTGACAGAGTTCGCCTACGCCAAGGATGCAGCAGCGTATCCGTTGATTCTGGACGGGTACCAATCTTCGTGGGAAGACGAGTACCAGCAACGCAATGTGAGTGGGCTGCACGGTGACTGGCTTATCGGGCTGCCATTTCTGACTGAGGAGCCGGGCATCGGCTGGGTCGCAATTACCGAGGCCGACATCGACAACTATGCGGGCATGTATCTGCGCAAGGACAGCAAGTTCGGTTCTCGCAACATAAAGGCCGACCTGTCGCCGCACGTGAATGAGGCAGGCAAGTCCGTGCCGGGTATGGCTGTGGAGACCTCAACGCCCTTCAACAGCCCGTGGCGCGTGTTCATGATTGGCGATGGGCCAGGGAAGCTGATCGAGTCCAACATTATTCTCAATCTGAATCCGCCGTCGAAGATTGCGGACACATCGTGGATTCAGGCCGGCAAGTCAACGTGGGACTGGTGGTCGGGCGAGGCCGCGCCAAGCGTGAGCTTCAAGACCGGCATGAATACCGCGACCATGAAGCACTACATCGACTTCGCATCGGCATCGGGATTTCCCTACATGCTGATCGATGCTGGTTGGGCGATGGCGAATCGCAGCGGCCCGCAGGATTATTCTGCGCTTGCTGACATCACAAAGGTGACGCCAGACGTCGATATGCCGGAGTTGCTTCGCTACGCGAAGGAGAAACACGTCAAGCTGTGGCTGTGGTCGCACTGGACCTCAGTGGACAAATACATGGACCAGGCCTTTCCGCTTTTCGAGAAGTGGGGCATTGC
Source organism: Acidobacteriaceae bacterium (assembly GCA_003133425.1). The sequence goes on along the minus strand of PKXI01000222.1, from coordinate 10,587 downwards.
GGGCGTGAAGATCGACTTCATGAATCGCGACGACCAGTGGATGGTGGGCTTTTATCATCGCGTGGTGGAGACAGCGGCCGCACATCATCTGATGATCGATTTCCACGGCGCATACAAGCCGGACGGATTGCGCCGGACCTATCCGAATCTGATTACGCGGGAAAGCGTGATGGGCAAGGAGTATCTGAAATGGAGTTCCCGCACGGGCCCGACGCACAATGTCACACTGCCCTTCACGCGCATGCTGGCCGGACCCATGGATTACACACCGGGAGCCTTCGGCAACAGCAATCGCGAGAACTTTGTGGCTCGCAACTTTATGCCCATGGGGCTGGGAACGCGGGCGCAAGAGCTGGCGTTGTATGTCGTCTTCGAGGGCGAGTTCCAGATGGTATCTGACTATCCTGAACATTACGCGGGACAAAAGGAATTCGACTTTATCAAGCGGGTTCCGGCCACGTGGGACGAAGTGCACGCGGTGGGCGGAAGACCGATGGAATGGATTTCGCTGGCGCGCCGCAGCGGCAAGGACTGGTATGTGGGCTCGCTGACCAACTGGGATCAACGCGATGTAAAAGTTTCGCTGAGCTTTCTGGGAGAGGGCAACTATGTGGCGGAAATCTATGCGGACGCGCCCGATGCGGCGGTGGAAGCCACGCATACCACCCTGTCAAAGCAGCCCGTCGACCGGAATACCGTGCTGGACGTGCACATGGTTTCAGGGGGCGGAAACGCAATATGGATTCATCCGGCGGAAAAACCGTAAAATCGGAGCTTTTTGACCGCTATAGCATTTTCGGAATTGGTATAGACCGAAGGCACTATGCTAAGTGGCTTTTTCGTCAAGAAAAAGTCATCTTTCAATGCTCTCAAAAAGTCTACGTGTATTCCGAAAATGCTCTAATACTACAGTTGTANNCGCGATCTACAACTGTAGTACTAAATCCCAGGTTCCGGCTGAATCCCGGCGCCCTTTGGGACATCTGAGAGAATGATGTTAGTGAACATTGGGAGAAATCTTGTGCTCCGGCGCGGGGTGGGGCCGGTTTTTTGCGCCGCGGTATTTCTGGCCGGCGCGGGAGCAGCTGTGCTGGCGCAGGCTCCGAATCCCAGCTCTGCAGCCAACCCCTATTTCGGCAGCGTTACCACGCAGCCGCTCAGCAACGAGCCCCTGAAGCTCTCGCTGGACGACGCAGTGCGACGCGGCCTTGAAAACAACCTCGGCCTGAAAGTGGCGGAGAACGGCGAAAAGGCGCTCCACGGGGAAAGAAACGAAGCGCTGCAGGAGTTTCTGCCCACCATTACGCTCACGGGCGACACCGGCATCTACCAACACGATCTTGCGGCGCAGGGCTTTGGGCCGGGCGTGTTCTCCAAGTTCAGCTCGATGTTTCCCGGCGGGAAGTTGCCGACGGGAATCTCGCTGATCACAAAAGACGACCTCACCGAAGGACAGGTCCACTTCAGCCAGACGCTCTTTTCCGGCCCCGTAATCGCTGGATGGAGAGCGGCGGGCGCAGCGGTGAGAGCGGCCTATTTTGCAAAAATGACGGCGCGGGGCGAGGTGGTGCAGCAGGTGGCGACCGCCTATCTGCACGCTATTGCCGCCTCCAGCGAGGTGGATAATGCCGCGGCACTGGTGGCGCAGGGCCACGTGTTGCTGGATCATGCCCACGCCGCGCACGAGGCTGGGACAGTCTCGAATCTGGAGGAACTGCGGGCGAAGGTCCAGTTGCAGGCCCAGCAGCAGGCGCTGCTTTACGCGCAGAATGACCTCGAAAAGGACCTGATCCTGCTGAAGCGCGAGATCGGCATCGATCCCGGCCAGAAGATTGTGCTCACTGACCCCGCGCCTTTCAGCGATCTGGCTGAGCAAACACCGGAAGAAGTGCGGGCCGTGGCGTACAAGAATCGCCAGGACTACCAGAACCTCCAGAACCAGGTGGTGGAGTACAAGGCCATCCATGCCGCCTATCGCAGCCAGCGGCTTCCCAGCCTGCGATTCGATAGCTACTATGGCACGAGCACAGTGAATGGCGCGGGAACTCACGGAAACTTTGTCGCCAGCGGCACACTGAGCGTGCCGCTGTTCCGCGAGGCTGGTCTGCGCGGCGATGAGGACGCATCCCGAGCCCAGATGCAGGCAGTGAACGCCCAACTCGCCGACCTCCGCAACCACATTGACGAGCAGGTGCGCGCGGCGCTGCTGGACGTGAGCGCTACAACCAAGCTGGTACAGGTGGCTCGGTCGAACGTGGAGTTGACCACTCGCGCCCTGGGCGACGAAACCGATCGCGTGAATGCCGGCGTGGATGACAATTTGCCGCTGGTGACGGCGCAGGCCACGCTTGCCTCCGCCGAGAGCAACCTTGTGGAGAGCCTCTACCAGTACAACTTGTCGAAGCTGGCCCTGGCGCGCGCCGCCGGAGTGCTGGAGACGCAGTATCGGGCATACCTGGGGCGGTAGGGCCTTCCTCACGACCAATTGCCACAGAAGAGTCTTCTCTTTCGCTCTGAACGGCAGTCCGAAAGCCCTGGATTTGCGTTCGAGCTCACATTCGCGATGAGGCGAAACGGGGTATGATTCCCACGAACAAATTGTTGGGCTCAGGTCCACCTGCCCGGGCACATTGGGATTGGGTGTAGACAGGCCCGGTTCAGGGAGCCATTCATGCCGCGATTCGCGATCATTTTGGCAGTATGTCTTTTCGTAGTGGGAAGTCGAGCGTCGGGACAAACAAAGGATAAGGACCTGAAAGCCTATTTGGCCGGCGTAACGGAGCGCGGTCGCGCACTCCACGACTATGACCAGGCCGCATGGCACGGAACTGACGCTTTCTTTGCGTTGCATCCCGACACAAGTGGATTGACCCATTACGTCTGCACGAAGACGCCCAAAGGATGGATGGTCACATTTCCGAAGTGGAATGCCCTGCACGATCGGCTGTTGGTGGCCTATGAGGCAATGGAGTCGGGAGAACCAGGAAAGTTCGTGGCCCACAGGCGCGATCCTCCTTGGGAAGGCCCCGATGATTTGGTCCCGGTGGAACGGGCTATTGAGTTTGCTTTAGGTAGTTTCCCCAGGGCTGATCGCCCCTACAACAGCGCGATTCTTCCCGCTCCCGGAGGTAGTTTTTACGTTTATCTCTATCCCGCCCAGGTGAAAGACACGATCTGGCCTCTTGGCGGCGATGTGCGTTATACCATCTCCGCAGACGGCAAGCAGATCATTGAAACTCGGCAGTTGCACAAGACCATCCTTGACATGGAATCCAAACCCGAGGAGCATGCGGTCGCCGGATACCATGTACATATTCTGTCCGATGTTCCCGAGGACACTGATGTTCTCTACGTGCTGAACCGCAAGCCCGCTATGCCTGAATACATTGGCGCGGGAAAGCACATCTTTGTTGTTGATACCGGCGGCACGATCGCCGTAACAAAGAAATGAAGAAACCCGGTTAACCCACCTCCCGTGTACCTTAGAAAGGGGAGTTGTAATCGATGGCCAGAAAACTAAGGATCATCTACTACGTGGAGCCTGACGTGGCAGCGCTGGCTCGGCGAGCGGCACAGTACTTTGTGGAAATGGCCGATGAGGCGGTGGATGCACGGGGACGGGCGCGGATCGCTATCAGCGGCGGCTCGACACCCAAAGCGGCCTTTGAGCTGCTCGGCGACCCTGGCCAGCCCTGGCGAGCGCGCATGCAATGGGACAAGCTGGACCTCTACTGGGTGGATGAACGCTGCGTTCGTCCGGACGACCAGGAGAGCAACTATCGTATGACGCGTGAGGCCCTGTTGGACCGGGTTCCGCTGCGGCCGGAGCAGATTCACCGCATGGAGGGGGAGTTGGACCCGGAACAGGCGGCGTCGCGATACGAGTCGGAGCTGCGGAACAGCTTCCGGCTGGAGGGCGCCGAGCTTCCGCGCTTCGATCTGATATCGCTGGGGATGGGCCCGGATGGCCACACTGCGTCTCTTTTTCCACACACACCGGCACTGCACGAGATGAGCCGGCTGGTCACAGCCAACCATGTTGCCCAGAAAGATACCTGGCGGATCACGCTCACCTGGCCGGTAATCAATCGTGCCAACTCGGTCTTCTTCCTTATTGGTGGCTCCGATAAAGCACAGATTCTAAACGAGGTACTGACTGATTCGCACGACGTGGAACGTCTTCCAAGCCAGTTGATCTGGCCTGCGAGCGGTATACTTACATTGTTCCTGGATAAGAGCGCAGCGGCACAGCTGCCTGCGCCAGATGAAGAAGGCTGCGGTTTTTTAGAGAGGGAAGGATGATTCTGGCGGGGGATGTAGGCGGCACCAAGGTCAATTTGGCGCTGTACGACTTTATCGACGGCAACCTTAAGCACGCCCGCGATAAGCAGTATCCAGCCAAGGAGTACTCGGGGCTGGAGGAAATCGTAAAAGAGTTTATCGTCTCGGAGAAGGTGACCGCGGCGTGTTTCGGCGTTCCGGGACCGGTGCGCGACGGGCGCCTGCGCCTGACCAACCTGCCATGGACGCTGGACAGCCGCGAGCTGGCGGCTCATCTCAAGATCGATTATGTATTTCTGATCAATGATCTGCAGGCCAACGGTTACGGAATTGCCGAGCTGGGCGCCGACCAGATTTACACGCTGAGCGAAGGCGATGCACGCCAGATCGGGAACCGCGCTTTGATTTCCGCGGGTACGGGTCTGGGCGAGGCCTTCATGATTTGGGATGGCCGCGACTACGTTCCCTACCCTTCAGAGGGAGGGCATTCGGACTATGCGCCGCGCAATGAGGACGAGATCGACCTGCTGCGCTTTTTGAAGCAGAAGTACAACGGGCGCATCAGCACGGAACGGGTGGTGAGCGGACAGGGCCTGACCAATTGCTATGAATTCCTGCGCGAGGTGCGGGGGATTGAAGAATCCGCCTCGCTTGCGGAGCGCATGGCGGTAGAGGATCCAAACGCCGTGATTACCGAGATGGCGTTGGCGGCAAAGAGCGAGATCTGCGAGAAGGCGATGGATATGTTCGTCTCGGCCTACGGGGCTGAGGCCGGCAATCTGGCGCTGAAAATTCTGTCAGTCGGCGGCCTTTACGTGGGCGGCGGTATTGCACCGCGCATCTTGGAAAAGCTGAAGGATGGCACCTTCATGAAGGCCTTCACCGACAAAGGGCGGCTTAGCCAGTTATTGGTGAATACGCCGGTGAGGGTGATTCTGGAGAGCCGAACTGCGCTGATGGGAGCCGCGGCCTACGCAGAAGCGCGCGCCGCGGAGCTGAGCGGAATTTCGCCGCGGGCGGCTAGTGTGAAGTTCTAGCGCGCAAAGAATTTGTATACGAACATGAGGGCCGGCCGCTTGCGGCTGGCCCTGTTTTGCGTCTATGGCGCCGGGGCTTGCAGCGGCGCAGCGGCACCGTTGGAAAACCAACGGCTCTGCATGCGGAGAGAGACCCGCACCAACAGGATGAGGGCCGGCACCTCGACCAACGGGCCGATGACGGCTTCAAAAGCCGCTCCGGAGTTGAGGCCGAAGACGGCGACAGCCACCGCGATGGCCAGCTCGAAGTTGTTGCTGGCGGCTGTGAATGAAAGCGTTGCCGTCTTGGAGTAGTCTGCGCCCACCTTGCGGCCCATCCAGAAGCTGACGAAGAACATGACGACGAAGTAGATGAGCAGCGGCACTGCGATGCGCAGCACGTCGAATGGCAATTGAACGATTAGATTGCCTTTGAGGCTGAACATGACCACGATAGTAAAAAGCAGCGCAGCGAGCGTTAGCGGGCTGATGGCGGGGATGAAGCGGGTCTGATACCAGGTGCGCCCTTTGGCCTTGAGTAGTAGAAAGCGCGTGAGCATGCCTGCCAGAAACGGAATGCCGAGATAGATGAAGACGCTCTGGGCAATCTGGCTCATGCGGATGTCGACGACCACGCCCTTCAATCCGATAAGCGGGGGCAGGACGGCGAGAAAGAACCAGGCATAGACGCTGTAGAAGAGCACCTGGAAGACGCTGTTGAAGGCGACCAGGCCGGCAGCGTAATCTGTGTCGCCGCGCGCAAGTTCATTCCACACAATCACCATGGCGATGCAACGAGCCAGGCCGATGAGGATGAGTCCGGTTCTGTATTCCGGGTATCCACGCAGAAAGACGACGGCGAGCACAAACATCAGTACCGGCCCGATGACCCAGTTCTGCACCAGAGAGAGGCCGAGCACCTTGCGATTGCGAAAGACCTCGCCGAGCCGCTCGTACTGCACCTTGGCGAGCGGCGGATACATCATGAGGATCAGGCCAACCGCGATGGGGATGTTGGTGGTGCCCGCCTGGAAGCGCTGAAAGAAAGCTGGCACGGTGGGTACAAAGCGGCCGAGCGCGACTCCAATCGCCATGGCAAGAAAAATCCAAAGCGTCAGAAAGCGATCGATAAACGACAGATGTGAAGCGCGCCCCGGCATCGGTGTTGGACAGCAAATCTGTGGATCTGATTCCATGGAGCGGCTCCTTTAAAGCGGTTGCTTTCCGAGGTCGCGCATCTTGTTTTCAATTGCCAGACTGTCGAGTGTTTCCAGAGGCAGGCTGACAAATAGCTGCACGCGATTGCGCATCTGGCGCAGGGTCAGCGCGAAGGCTGCGCGCTTCTCGTCGTCGGTCCCTTTGACCGCAGCGGGATCGGGAAAGCCCCAGTGCGCAGTGATGGGCTGGCCGGGCCATAACGGGCACGCTTCGCCTGCGGCGTTGTCGCAGACCGTAATCACGAAATCCAGCTGCGGCGCGCCGGCGGCGGCGAACTCGTCCCAGCTTTTGCTGCGCAGGTTTTCGACCGCGTAGCCCAGCGCGCGCACCTGCTCAATTGCGAAGGGATTCACGCGGCCCGTGGGATGGCTGCCCGCGCTATAGGCATTGAAGCGGCCGGCGCCCATCGTATTGAAAAGCGCCTCGCCGATGATGCTGCGCGCGGAGTTGCCGGTGCACAGGATGAGGACGTTGTATGGCTTGGACATGATTGCACCTTGGTGCCAAATTCAGTTGCAGCAGCACGATGGAGCGCAACAGGGTGCGGCAGGTTCAGCAGCAGGTTTCGTGGCGCGGACGAAGGCACTCATCAGCTTGCCATCGGCCTGCTTGGCGATCGCGTCCACATCGACACCGGAGTCCTCAAGGAAGCGGCGCGCGTCTTCGATGTTGTAGATGCGGGTGGGCTCGACCGAGATTGACGTGAAGCCGGCCTTCGCGAGCTTGGCGGTGTAGTCGTTCTCTTCCAACGCGCCGGCGATGCAGCCTACCCACAGCATCATGCTCTGGCGCACTGCGTCGGGCACTTCGCCGCGTGCAACGACGTCCGATACGGCAAAGCGGCCGCCGGGCTTGAGTACGCGGAAGGCCTCGCGGAGCACACGGTCCTTATCGGCGGAGAGATTGATGACGCAGTTGGATATGATGACGTCGACCGAGGCGTCCGGCAGAGGAATGTTTTCGATTTCGCCCTTGAGGAACTCGACGTTCTCGACGCCCGCCTGACGCTGATTTTCGCGGGCCAGGGCGAGCATGTCGTCGGTCATGTCGAGACCGTAAGCCTTGCCGGTCTGCCCTACGCGTTTGGCCGAGAGCAGCACGTCGATGCCTCCGCCGGAGCCCAGGTCGAGAACCGTCTCCCCGGCCTTGAGTTCAATAAGCGCGGTGGGATTGCCGCAGCCAAGCGAAGCCTGTACGGCCTTGGCGGGCAACGCGCCTTTTTCTGCTTCGTTGTAGAGGTTGCCGGTAATGGGGTCGCAACAGGTGAACGCGGAGTTGCAGCAGGCGGCTGTGCTCGTCTGGCTCACCTGGCGGGCCGCGGCACCGTATTTGGCCTGGACTGTTTCCTGTACTGATTTCTGGACTGTTTCCTTTGCTGACTTTTCGACGATGATTTCGGTACTCATATTCAGCGCCTCATATTCGCTTTCGCATATATATTAAATACTCACATATTTGTCAACACGTATATAATAGACCCATGTCCTCGGGCTCCAAATCGGCAAGCTTGGCCAGCCTGTTTGCGGCGCTGGCCGACACCACTCGGCTGCGTCTGCTAAACCTGATGAGCGGGCGCGAGGTATGCGTCTGCTACTTTGTAGAGATTTTGCGTCAGGGACAGCCGAAGGTATCGCGGCATCTCGCCTATCTGCGCAAAGTCGGAATTGTGGCGGCGCGGCGCGAGGGCAAGTGGATGCACTACCGCATTGTGCCCCAGGCAGATGAGGCCTCCGCATCCATCCTTGCCGCGGTGCTGGGCTCCATGGACAGCGACAGGCAGATGCAAGCCGACCTCGCCAAGCTGGAGCGCGCCTGCTGCGCACCGCAAAAGCTGGTAATGCCGGAGGGCGCGCCGCGGCCGGCACCTGTTGCGCCGCTCGATGTCCGTTAGACTTGGATTTCAATCATCTGCATGCGGTTAAGTGAAAAGGCTGAACATTGATTCGATTCCTGATGCGTTGGCTGTTCCGGGTGGCGGTTGTGGTTGCGGCCGTGTTTGTGGCCGTTTACGGAGGCGATTGGGCGGTTTACCGCCTGCGCGGAGCGCCTCAGTCTAAAGTAACCGTCAACCGCTACGTTGCAATTCCGCTCAAAGGCCGCAAAACGGAGTTCGACTATCTGGGCACCATGGAGGTGCCGTGCTCTGTGTCTCTTTTTTCTCAGGGAGGCGAAAGCCCTTGCTGGCAATTGCGGCGAGATCCCAACCCGGGACTTTCAATGTGAGAAATTTTCTCGTGGAGAAAGTGCCAAGTACGTAGCAGCGAGAGACGGAGACAAGCATCACAACGGCGGGTGATGCGAATCACGCCAAAGAAATACGATGGGGCCTAATATCGTTTGATATCTGGAGTGGTCCCAAAGTCCAATGTATAGCCGTACTCAGAACGACAACGGCAGCTTCAACACGCGCTGCCTCGACTGTTTCATGACAGTCGCCTCCTGCGTGGAGACAGAACAAGCGCTGGCTCGGGTGGAAGTGCATCACATCTGCCCGGAGAAGGCGCTGGCCGAACTGCTCGAGCAGGAAAAGGCTATCGAAGCGCGCGCGGTCCACAGCTAGGGTCTGCCGACGGGCATTGAACCTGGCTATCGGCCACGCTAAGGGCGATAAGCGGGCGCCGAAAGTCTGTGACGAGACGCCGGCAACTCAACGAGCGCGCGGCGCGACAAAGGCAAAGACATTCCCGTCAGGATCGTTGACCAGAACACGATTTCTATCCTGCCTCACAGTGAGTCCGAGGGCTTGCATCTTTTGCATTGCGGCCGCGGCGTCGGTCACACGGAAGATGGTTTCCGGGTTGGCGCCGGCGGCGGCTTTGCGAATATCAATCCGCATGTCGGGGAGGCTGGAGATGCTCATGCGCAAACCCCGACGGCCGTCGCGCGCTTCAAATCCCATGCCCGCGACGTAGAACTTTTTGGCGGCTTCAAGATCGGGAACCGGTAGTGAAAAGCCGAGCATCTCTTCGGAGATTCGGTGCTCGCCGAGATGCAGCCCCTTATCAAGAGTGTGGCGCGAACCGGGCATGTACTGCGTGAACTCGGTAACGCGGTCATCGGGGTCTTTCATCGTTGTGAGCAGGTTGCCCGCGCCGGCCTTTCTGACTTCTGTCGGTTTGAGTCCGTGGGCAGTAAGGGCCGTATAAAGCGCGTTGATGTCACCGGACTCGTAGCAGACGTGCATCCAGCCCAGGGGTTCGGAAGGATCGGTCTGCGGATAGATCTCAATGAACTGCCGGTCATTGACCTTGACGAAGACTTCAGTGGTTTTGCCGGCGGCATTTGTAAAGCCGAAGGACTCTTCGTAGCCCAACTTCTGGAGGAAGGCAACTTCCTTGCCGAGATCGCTGGCTCGATAAGCAATGTGCGCAATGCCGGTAATCTGGCTGGTTTGCGCAGCTTGCGCAATCGAACGGAAAGGACAGGCGCAGAGCACTGCCAACGCCAGGATCAAAAACCAGCGCATTTTCATGGTGCTTCCCCTTTTCCCAGGATTCCCGCTAGCCAGTTTACGCGTAGTCTTCGCGGTAGGGCGTGAAGATGTCCAGCACCTCGGAGTCTTCGAGGGCGGAGGCCTGGTGATCGAGGCTGCCGTCGACGACGACGCTGTCGCCGGCGCGGAGGTTCCACTTCTTGCCTTCGGCTTCAAAGACGATGTGGCCGCTGACGATGTAGACCATCTGGTGATGGGGATGCTTGTGGCGGGCGCCAACCCATCCCTTGGTGAAGTTGTGGCGGACCATCATCAATTGCGGGTTGTAGGCGAGGACCTGGCGCAACATTCCGGGCTCGGGGGTTGAGACGGGCGTTGCGTCGGTTGCTGTGTAAACTACTCCACTGTCTGTCATACCTTCTCCTATTTGAATCGTGCCGATGGAGATTCTTGGTCTCCCACCCTTTCGCCAGAAAAAAGGCGAAAGGATGGGGNNGACTGCGGCGCCGGCGAGGTCTTCAGGGTTTCCCCAGCGTCCAGCCGGAATCCGATCGAGAATCTGGCGGGCTCGCTCGGGATTATTCTGCAAAGCCTCAGTATTGTCGGTGGCAAAGTATCCGGGCGCGATGGCGTTGACGT
>PKXI01000271.1:28755-34987 GCA_003133425.1 Acidobacteriaceae bacterium | reverse complement strand
TATTAAGTGAACAGTATTACACCTAACCCCCAACTCCGTCCGGCGGGGATCCACGGCACTTCTTGAATTGCACTGTCCGCAAGATATTGCCGTTGCACAAGCTGAGCGGAGAGCCCTGTCGCGGCAGCAATCCGTTCGATCAAGAGCGCGGATTGGTGCCCGCTCAAACGTTCCACTGTCTCAACTTTAATTTCGCGGTCGCGACCATTTGCCCAGCGAAGAAGCACTCTGAAGCCGTACGGGGACTTGTCCTTACTTCCACGGCAAAGAAGGATCTCTTTCGGAAGCGAGGACAATGGTACTTCCACAGAGGGTTCGCCAATCCAGCGCAAGGGAGGTTTGGGAATAAAGCGAATGCGGTCGTGCCCGAATTCCAGTTTGGCGAGCCAACTTCCCGGCGGAAAAGCCAGAAACAAGAACCAGAAGACTAGGAGTGCAAACATTGCGGCCGGCATCAAGAATACCGACGGGTCGGTGCCTATTTTTTCGAATGTGCCTGTGAGTCCAAACAGTCCTACGGGAATCCCAAAAAACATGAGCAAAAACAGCGCTGCAAATGCGAGTAGTAAACCTCGAAGAAAAGATGGAATGGGAATAAAGTAAGAAAACATCTCGCCGGGTTCTTCCGAGTTAATCATTGGCCACGTGCGCCCCGCGAAGCAAGGATAGCTCAAGCTGCCCGATCAATGACCTCAAGTTTGGTTCCTTCGATCTTTTGCAGATAGGCGACAATCTCGAACAGGTTTTTCGCTTGCGGATTTCCCGATGCGCTAAACATGCGCATCAACACCTTAGGAGACCGGCCAAGATCGGCTCCCAGCTTCACAAAACCAATCGTGCCGTTGATGTATTTGCGGAGCACGGATTTTCCCGTTTCCACGTCTCCGGCGATCATGCAGGCGACGGCTTCCCTTAGAAGCGCATGGCGAAACCCTTCGCTCTGCTGGAGCTTGCTCTTGACCGTTTCGTTAAAGCTCTTCGTGAGTGGCATCATTCCTCCCGTTTGCGCGTTTTGTATTCCTGCCAGAGGGCGTGCGCTCGCTCAATGTCCGCCTGTTGACGCTTCTTTGAGCCGCCGACCAGAAGGATGACCAGCTGCTCGCCATCCTTGCCAAAATAAATCCGGTAACCAGGACCGAAGTCCAAGCGTAGTTCGAAGACGCCTGCACCTACGCCCTTGGCTGCCGAGGTATTTCCCCGTTCGAGCCTGTCGAGAGACACGGTGACCCGTGCCTGGACGTCGTCACCCAGCCTCTCAAACCATCGATCGAAAGGATTGCGCCCCAGAAGATCAACATACTGGCGAATCTCGATCACATTTCTATGGTAGCACAAAAGACACCATCATGGATCGATTTAACTGCCCGTCAAGAAATTAGGCATAAAAGGCCTTCCATCCCTCACGCGAAAAAGCAAAAAGGATGGAAAGCCCGCGGTCTCAGTGATTCGATTTCAGAAACAGAGCGGAAGTCCTATTTATCCGGCATTGGCGCGGGCTTCACGCTGCCGCAGTCAGGGCTTTTGTACACGGAGGTAGAGACGATGGTGTATTCGACCGGCGTTGGGTTCGGTCCCATCTGCATGGTCCCTATAAAGTGCACCTTGCCTATGGCGTGATCGGGATCGGACCAATTGGACTCCAGGGTTCCTTTGCCTGCCATCATGCCGGTGCAAATCCAGTCGGCAGTCATGCTGTTGGCCTTCAGCGCCACGTTGCTGATCTGGCATTGGCCGTTGCGGCTCTGCGGCATGGGAGCGCCGTACTTGTCGATCATGGTTTGGGTGAGGCAAACCTGCGCGGTGTGCGCGCCTCCGCCGAAGGGTGAATTCGCGCCTGGAGGCATCGTCATTCCAGCGGGCATGGGCGACTGCTGCCAGGTCATGGTGCTGGTCATCTCCCACAGGCCGGGTTTTCTGTTGGCTTGTGCCCAGGCCGCTACGGCTATGGCAAGAAGGCAACAACCGATCGTGATCCAAACACGAGTATTACGCATGATTCCTCCCGATTGATTTTGCAGGTTGGTACCTCCGCGCCTCCACTTTAATTCAATGTGCGGCGACGAGGAAGAAAAATCGGCCAGCTCTGCCCTGACTTCAGTTCTGTTCGCTTTGAATAGTGCGTCCCAGCGCCAGCAGGGCACCAGTGACGCGGCCTGCTGCATGGCGGACGACGGCATCTTCGCTGGCAAAATTGCCGGCGATGCAGCGCACTCCCAGGGCCTGGATGCGTTCAATGTCCGGGACGATGGGCGAAGCGCCTTCCGCCTCATAGCGAGCCAGTGTCTCAGGCGAGAATGGCGCGGTGTTGATCAGCGCACAGTCGAAGATGGGCGCGTGCGTGTGCTCGTAGATGCGCTCGATGTGGTTGGCGGCGGAGAGGCCAAGGCTCTCATTGGCCTGGGTCATGAGATTGCAGACGAAGACCCGCAGGCCGCGGGCGTTGGCGAGGGCCGATGGAATGCCTTCGACCAGGAGATTGGTGATGAGGGAAGTGTAGAGCGAGCCCGGTCCAACGGTGATGAGGTCGGCGCGTTCAATGGCCTCCAGCGTCTCCGGGAGCGGAACGGGGTTCGGGGGATCGAGGGTCAGTTCCACAATGCGGCGATGGCTGGCGGTGATGTTGGTTTCACCGCGGACGAATGAACCATCGTCCATCTCCGCAACCAAGGTGGTATTGGAAGTTGTAGCGGGATAGATGCGGCCGCGCGTGGCGAGGATTTTCGAAGACAGCTGGATAGCCAGGGCAAAGTCGCCGGTGATCTCAGTGAGCGCGGCGACAAAGAGGTTGCCGAAGTTGTGGCCTTTGAGGGCATCGCCTCCCCGGAAGCGATGGTTGAAGAGGCGTGCCAGGAGTGCTTCTTCTTCGCTGAGGGCCACCATGCAATTGCGCAGGTCGCCAGGGGGCAACATGTTAAAGCCTCTGCGCAACCTGCCGGACGAGCCGCCGTCGTCGGTTACCGTGACAACCGCAGCTAGATCCGTAATCTGTCCTGGGGAGGGACTAGTCTGGCCTGTGGCCATGACGTGGCGGCGCAGGCCGCGCAGTAATGTGGAGAGGCCGGTGCCACCCCCGATAGCGACCACGCGCAGGGGCCGTGTCAAAGCAGAGGGATCAGAGCCGGGAGAGGGCACTGAAGGGAGCTCATCGTTTAAGGAGTTCGAAGGTTCCAAAGCAAGCCTTACGGAATCTCAGGATACAGCAATTCAGTAAAGCGGGGGTCGTCCACCATGCTTTGAAAGTCGTTGTCTACTCGTGCCTGAAGCCGGTTCCTTGGATTCAACTCGATGGACCGGGCCAGATTTGCCAGGCAATCCTGCGATTGGCCGGTGATGGCATCCAGCACGGCGAGCCCGTAAAATGCGTAGTCGGCGTTGGGGTGGCCAGACAGGATGTTGTTGAACTGCTCGCGCGCTTCCTCGTAGTAGCCGGTATTCAACTGCGAGACGGCGTAGTCATAGTGCTCCTCGGGCGTCGCGAAGCTCAGGGTTGGTTTCTCAAGCTGACGCTGGCAGGTGCTGATGTACATCTTGCAGCGTTCCCTGATTTCGGCAGGGGCAGTGGGGAGCAGCTTCTCAAATGCGGCCAACGCCCTATCGTACTTGCCCTGTTGCAGCAGTTGCACGGCAGCCTGATAGTGCTGAAAAGACGGTGCTGCGCCCGTGGTGGAATGGCTGTCGGGTTTCTTGACAGGGGGCGGTGGAGTCTTTTTGCGGCTGGGCGCCGCGGATCGGGCCTCTTGCGTCATGTTTATGCCAGGAGCGCTCCTTCCAGAACGCGCGATTGAGCCGGATCGCCACCGGCCTTAAACGTGCGTGCGGGAACAATGCTGCTCAGGCCCCTTTTATACGCATAACCCCGTAATACGTCAATGGGTAGTCTGTTGTGGAGAAAGTTACCTGTTCCGTTCGACTGGAAGTTAGTGGGGTAGGTGACCGGGAAGATTGCGGTAGATTGCCGGGTTTAGAGCGGGGTCGTTGTACATCTTCAACTGGCGATAGAGCTTGAATCGCCGCGTACCGGCAAGGGTTTCGCGCCACAGTGCGTCGAGGCAGCCGGCCAGATCGGCGCGCTGACTTTCAAGAATGGCCAAGCGATCGCGGTTGCGGCCGGCGTGGCCCGGGGGCGCATCGACGCGGTCGGCCTCTTCCCGGGTGTGGTAAAGCTTGAGCGCCAGAATCGAGAGCCGGTCGATGATCAGGCCCGGCGACTCGGAGTTCAGCGGGGCGTTTTGATTGGGCAGGCCCTGGGCTTCGAGCCACAGGAGCAGCACACGGTCCAACTCTTCAGCCAAGTCGTTGCGTTGCTGGTTGGTCCTGTCAATGCGGTGCTTTACTGCGGCAAGTTCCGCGTCGGTGACGCCAGGAGTGCGGGCCTCATCCTCAATGTGCCAAAGGTCGAAGTTGGCGCGATGCTGGCGGGAGATCAGGGTAAGCCAGTCGGAAGGCGGAGCGTCGTCCAGGCTGTCTGGCTTTGTATGCCAGGACTCGACCAATTGGTTGTGGAGTTTCACGATTGCGCTTGCTGAAAGCATAAGGATGGTGGCCCTTGCCTGTTCAGGATTTGCCTGCACGCTGAGATGCACTAATTCGGCGGCGAACCGTTCCGATCAGAGCAGCTATCGCCCAGCATACCAAGAAGTAAAAGACAAAGTTCCAGATTGCCGCCACCCAGAGATGAGGGGCATGGACATTCCCGCTCATGGCCATTGCCCCCAGTAGTCCTGGAGACAGGAGCATGATTCCAGCCCCTTGAATTGCGCCCATGAAAGGGTTTGACGAGAGGACGGATATGGATTCCAACTCAAACGTGAATGCCGCCGGGACGCAGCCCAACAACGCAGCGGTGAGCAGGTTCTTTCTGTTGAGCATCCTCAAACATCCCTTTCAAATCGTTCCGCGCCTTTACGGTCAGGAATCTGCAAGCCCGGGTGTGCAGGGTCTATGTTAGAACTATCCTCGCCGGGCAGTCCAAGATGTGAGCCTCTTCCCCCGGAGACTTGATCGGAATGCCGGGCGTTTGCAACAGGGTCAGCGATTCCAAGGGAGGGCCAACGTTGGACGCGATCGAGCGGTTCCTATGTCTTGCCAGCTATGAGAAAGGGCACGACTTTCTGCGCCAGTGCGCGGAGATGGGGGTGAGGCCCACACTGCTCACGCTGGACAAACTTCGCGATGCGGATTGGCCGCGCGAAGCACTGGAGGATTTAGCTACCATGCCTCCGGGACTGAATCGCGAGCAGATTCTGAATACTGTCTCGTGGATGGCGCGAGGTCGGCGATTCGATCGCATTGTGGCTCTGGATGAGTTCGACCTGGAAACTGCGGCGCAGATTCGCGAGCACATGCGTGTTCCCGGCATGGGGACAACTACTGCTGGTTGCTATCGCGACAAGTTGGCTATGAGGGTGCTCGCGCGAGCGTTTGGCTACCTGGTGCCGGAGTTTTGCCGAGTGCTGAATTACGACGAGCTTCGCGACTTTATGGAACGTGTTCCGCCGCCCTGGCTGCTGAAGCCCCGCTCGGAAGCGTCGGCGCTGGGGATTCGCAAAATCGAAGAGCCAGAGCAATTGTGGCGCATCCTGGACGATCTGGGCGACGAGCAGAGCCGCTACCTGCTGGAGCAGTTTGTGCCCGGTGACATCTTCCATGTGGATTCGATTGTGAACGATTGCGAGGTGAAGTTCCAGGCGGTGCATCAGTACGGGCGCCCACCGATGCAGGTGATGCACGAGGGTGGGGTGTTCACTACGCGCACAGTGGACCGCGAAAGCCGAGACGCAAAGGAACTGACCGCATTGAACAGTAGCCTGGCCCCATCGCTGGGCATGGTGCGCGGCGTGACTCATGCCGAATACATCCGCGCGCATGTCGATGGCCGCTACTACTTTCTTGAAATCGCGGCCAGGGTAGGAGGTGCGTTCATTGCCGATTTGGTTGAGGTTTCAACCGGCATAAACCTGTGGCGGGAGTGGGCGCGGCTGGAGGTTTGCGATCTTCGCGGTGAGAGCTATGTCCCTGGGGAGTTCTTTGAGAGCTACGCGGGCAGCGTGCTTTGCCTGGCTCAGACCGCCGAACCGGACACGGCTGGTTTCAACGATCCGGAGATCGTGGTTCGCGTGAAGAAGCACCACCATGCAGGGCTGATTGTGCGCTCGAGTCAGCCAGAACGCGTGAAACAACTATTGGATGAATACAGCCAGGAGTTCGCGCAGCAGTTTTTGGCATCGATGCC
>PKXI01000271.1:0-28680 GCA_003133425.1 Acidobacteriaceae bacterium | reverse complement strand
TACGAGCTCGTTCAAGGCCGCTAACTCCAAACTAACACAGCGATGATCCTGCTGCTCGAAGAGAGCGTGCTGACCGCCGGGCCAGCTCCGTGCGAAGCCAAAATCAGGGAGACTGAGACTGCAGGCGATCTGCACATTCGGGCAGGTAACCTTCGCCGCTGATACTATGGTAACCGAGCCTCCTTGAAAACTGGTTACGAGTTGGTGATGGAAACTCGCATCGCGAACAAAATGAGGCATTTCGTGCCTTTTTCATGACGGAAAAGTGGTACGACCTCGACCGTGCAAGTGTTATTGTTCTGTCAACAGCGTGCGGTTACGATTTCCGGTGAGGATATCTCCATTTTGGTGAGTCCGTCTTGGTCTTCCGTAACGCAAAAGCCCGATGAAAATTTGGCAGGAGCGGGGAATCGGAAGAGACCGCGGACGGTTCAAGGGTGAAGTATGACTGATCGCGGACCGCTGTACGACCAAAATGAGACGCCTGAAGACGTGGCAACGCTTTATTCCTGGGCCAATTTGCACGGTGCAAAATACAGAGACTTTTCGGCGGCGCGTGCGCAGACACGGGAAAAGGCGCGGTTGCGCGTGCAGCAAGCGATAGAAGAAGAGCAGGCTCGAGCAAATCAACTGTCCAGCCAACAGTCGGGGCAGCCGGCTGCTGCGGAAGGCGCAACCGGACCCCAGCATATTGCCGATGCGGCTCGGGCCGAGGAAGAGCAGCGCCAGGCCCAACTTATCGCCCATCACACCGCTCAACATGCAGCACGCCAGGCGGCGCTGCTGGCAGCAGAGGAGGCGGCACAGCAAGCCCAAGCTGCGCAACGGGCAGCCGCTCAACAGGCTGAGGCCGCGCGCGAGGCTGCTCAACGAGCCGCCGATCAGGAGGCAGCCGCACAACAGGCCGAGGCCGCGCGCGACGTTGCTCAACGAGCCCCTCAACATGCCACTCAGCAGGCCGGCTGGCACCAACCATTGGCAGATCGTTTTGCTGCACACCGGCCTTCGGACCCTGTGCCACCAGCCGCGCCGAATTATCCATCAGCATTCGATTTTGCGGACTATGCTCCGCCTCAGCCGCTACGGCCGGCTGCAAGTCAACCGGAGAGAGCATCGATGCGAGAGGACAGTAATTCGCAGTCACGCAATCCCTGGACCCCGTTGGATCCACGCGAGAATGCAGGCCGTCCCGCGTGGCTGACGACAGATCGCCCGGAACCAGCCGTGCAGCCGGCGGCGCCCGAGCCGCCTGAAGATACACTGCAAGGCTCACGAGATCGCATGACCTCGCGCTGGTTCGCCCTGAGGGGGCTGTTTGAAGGTGGCGCCAGCGCACCAGTGGAGGCGGCGCCGGTCCCGGTGCCCTCTCGTGCACCCGTGGTGGCCATTTTTTCTCTCGCCGGCGGCGTCGGCAAGACCAGCCTGGTTGCAACCCTTGGTCGAGCTCTATCGGCCCGGGGCGAACGGGTTCTGCTGGTGGATACCGCTCCGTTTGGATTGCTGCCATTTTTCTTTGGAGCCCGCGATCAGCGTCCTGGACTGTTGCGGACCTTCAGCCCTCCCGGCGCGAGCGGCGACACACCTATCCAACTGGTGACGATCGATCCCGAGGGTCTGGGCCCGGAGAATGCAGCGCAGGAGGTTCTGACAGGGGAGATCGCCACCCATGCGCGGGGGGCAAGCCGCGTGATCGTCGATTTGGCAACTGCCTCTGGCGCAACCACCCGGCGGGTGATGCGAATGGCGCCTCTGGTGCTGGTGCCAATGGTTCCGGACATGAACTCGGTAGTGAGCGTCAGCTCGATCGACAGTTTCTTCCAGCACAATGGCGGCGGGGGCGGAAAGCCGGCGCTGCCTTACTACGTACTGAATCAGTTTGATCCCTCTCTTCCGTTGCACCTTGATATTCGCGAAGTGCTTCGCGAGCAGTTGGGCGACCGTCTGTTGCCGTTTGTTCTGCGCCGCGCACCGGCTGTAAGCGAAGCGCTGGCCGAGGGGATGACGGTGATGGACTACGCGCCCAATTCCACCGTGGCTGAGGATTTTGGCACCCTTGCGAGCTGGGTGAAGAGCCAATCCGCACCCGCGAGCAGCACCTACCGTGGAGTGCGCTGGAGTGAGCGATGAGGGCAGCGGGCCTTTGGCAGGATATTGGGGCAGGGGAGAACATCTTCACAAAAACTCTCCGGCTGCTCTTCCTGCTCGCGGCGGCGGCTGTTTTCTGTTTCCTGGCTGTGCTTCCGCTTAGCTGGGAACAGCAAGGTGTCCTCGGGTTGCTTACCATTTTGATGGCATTGGCCATGGCGCGAAGCACCGATTCTTACCTCGTGACGCTCACGCTGATGATGATGTCGATGTTTTGTACGTTCCGGTACGGATACTGGCGCGTTCTGCAGGTGGTGCGTTTTTTTGAGGACCCGGCAAGTCACTGGGGCGCGCTGGATGCATTCTTCATCATGTGCCTGTTGCTTGCGGAGGCCTATGCATTCATTATTCTCTTCCTGGGGTACTTCCAAACCATCTGGCCGTTGCGCCGGGCGCCGGTGGCGCTGCCTGAGAATACAGAGGATTGGCCTAACGTCGACGTACTGATTCCAACCTTTAACGAGCCGCTTGAGGTGGTGCGCTACACGGCACTGGGCGCGCTCAACATGGACTGGCCCGAGGACAAGTTACATATCTATATCCTGGACGACGGGCGGCGCAAGGAGTTTGAGCGCTTCGCTTTTGAGGCCGGCGTCGGCTACAAGACTCGCGAAGGCAACGTGCATGCCAAGGCGGGCAACATCAACACCGCGCTGGAGAGCATGACGTCTCCGCTGGTGGCTATCTTCGACTGCGATCACGTGCCTACGCGCAGTTTTCTGCAAATGACGGTGGGTTGGTTCCTGCGCGACCATAAGCTGGCGATGCTGCAGACGCCGCATCATTTTTATTCACCCGATCCGTTTGAGCGCAACCTGGAACAGTTCCGCGTGATCCCTAATGAGGGAGAGCTGTTCTATGGTGTGGTGCAGGACGGCAACGACTTTTGGAACTCATCCTTTTTCTGCGGATCATGCGCGGTGCTGCGACGGACGGCATTGGACGATGTTGGCGGCATCGCTGTGGAGACCGTAACGGAGGATGCGCACACTTCATTGCGGATGCAGATGAACGGCTGGGGCACGGCCTACATCAACATTCCCCAGGCTGCAGGGCTTGCCACGGAAAGACTATCGGCACACGTTGGCCAGCGCATTCGCTGGGCCAGAGGGATGATTCAGATTCTGCGCACCGACAACCCGCTGTTTGCGCCAGGTCTGAAGTTTGCTCAAAGGCTGTGCTATCTGAATGCGATGTGCCACTTTCTGTACGCGGTTCCACGCCTTATCTTTCTTACCGCACCCTTGATTTATCTTTTGCTGAACCATACCAACATTCCTGGATACTGGGCGGCGATTCTTGCCTATGCGCTGCCCCACCTGATGCTTTCAAATGTGACCAACTCGAGGATTCAGGGCGAGCACCGGCACTCATTCTGGAATGAGATTTACGAAACAGTTCTGTCTCCTTATATTTTGCTGCCCACCATGTTGGCGCTCATCAATCCCAGGCTTGGCAAGTTCAACGTAACGGCGAAGGGTGGCGTAGTGAAGCGGACGTTTTTTGACGCCCGGATCGCGCAGCCGTTCCTGGTCATGCTGCTATTCAACATCGCGGGACTTATTGTCGCCATCCCGCGTTTCTTTATCTGGGATCGAGACCGCCCTGGCACGGTGCTGATGAACGTGATCTGGTGCTGCTTCAATGTTGTCATTCTGGGTGTGTGCACGGCGGTGGCGCGCGAATTGAGACAATTGCGGACCACTGTGCGCATCAGTATCGTAACGCCGGTTGTGGCACGAATGCCGGACGGAAGTTCGATTGCGGGGGAGACGATCAACCTGTCCAGTGGCGGAACCAGCATCCGGTTTAACGGGTCGTTAGAGCTTGCTTCTCAAACAGAGGTGCACTTGGCCTTTCCTTCACAGGCCATGGGCGTCGAACTGCCCGCCACGGTCGTTTCCTCGGAAGGATCGGTGCTGCGGGTACGCTTTGAGGCTTTATCAATTGCGGAAGAGGAAGTGTTGACCATGGCGCTTTATTCACGTGCAGACTCGTGGTTAGGCTGGGGCGAGTCTCGCGAGAGTGACAATGTTCTGCACAGCCTCGGCCGGATCTTCCAGATATCGATGCATGGTCTGGCCTCGACATTCCGGAGCCTGTTTACAAGAGAAGACAATCCGACGAGAAAACCCCCGTCGCTTTCGATTGCCAGCCCGCTCGTGATATTTGCATTGGCCGCGTTTCTTTTGGGAGGCGCTCAAGGCGTGTGTGCCCAGGTGCAGCCGCCCGCTACGGCACTGCAAGCAGCGACGAGCGACAAGAACGTTGCCGTTACTCCGGGGCACTACCGGGACTCGTTCACCTTGGACGATGCGGGCTCGCCACAGATTGAACTACATGGCATCGACAGCATGCACAACATATACTTCACGCTGCCAGAGACGCACGTTGTTCGGGACGCCAAGATTCACGTTTACTACGCCTTTTCTCCGAGCCTGTTGCCGCAACTCAGCCACATCAAGCTGATTCTGAATGGAACGCTGTTCGCTACGATCCAGCCGACGCCGGGGCAAGTGGGCGGCTCGGACAGCCGGGACGCGGAGGCGGAGTTCGCGATTCCGACGGACCTGCTCGTACACAACAACGCATTGACCATCGAGTTCATCGGCCACTACACCATAGTCTGTGAGGATCCTGCGAATACGACATTGTGGGCACGGGTCCACCGCAATACTTTTCTCGATATTCGCGGCGACTTGCTGCCGCTGGCTGACGATCTGAAGCAGCTGCCAATGCCGTTTATGGACCCGGCGGTCATTCAGCCGCTGAGCATCCCAGTGGTATTTGCCACGCAGCCATCCTTGAAGGCGATTCAAGCCGCGGGTGTGGTCACCAGTTACTTTGGGATGATCTCAGAGGCGAGGCCGGTGCGTTTTCCGGTTCATATCGGCGCCATTCCACAGGGCAACGCAATTGTTATTGCGGACGGTTCGGGGAATTTGCCCGCGGGCCTGGGCCTTCCTGGCGTCAATGGTCCCACAGTGGCGATGCGCACCAACCCCAACGACCCCTACAGCAAAGTTTTGATCGTGACCGGCGGCGACGCTGAACAAATGTTGTTGGCGGCACAGGCCGTGGCCCTGCGCAGCGACATGCTTACAGGTGGGCAGGCGAGCATCGACACTCTCCGGCTGCCCAGTAAGCAACTGCCAGATGGAGCTCCGCGCTGGGCTCGTACCGACCAGACGATCGCGCTTTGGGATTACGCTTCATCGGAACAACTGCAGGGGGATGGAACGGCGCCGCTCAATGTTTACTTTCGCATTCCGCCCGACATTTTCTATCCGGACCGGCCCAATGCATTGCTGAAGCTGGTGTACCGCTACAATTCGATTCCGATCGGGCCCATTTCAAGCATGCAGGTGCGGATCAACAATGCCTTTCTGGACTCCGTCCCGCTGATTCCCGGACAGGAGAACTCGCGCAGGACGGAGAAGGACGTTCCGGTACCGGTGGTGAATCTGCGGCCGTTCTCCAACTCTCTTTCATTCGATTTCACGTTCCAGTTGCTGAAACCGGGAGGCTGCGAGAACACGACGCCAATCAACATGCAGGGCGCCATTCTGAGCGATTCCTACCTGGATCTCCGCGGCTATCCGCACTACGCGCCACTGCCCAACCTGGAGATTTTTGCGAATGCGGGTTTCCCGTTTACGCGCGTTGCAGACTTGAGTGAGACAACGGTGGTGCTTCCGTCTACGCCCACCGTTCAGGAAATCGAGACCTTCGTCACGCTGATGGGGCATTTTGGCCGGCAGACTGGTTTTCCGGCGTTGCGCGTTACTGTGGCCGGCTCCGATGCCCTGCGCAATGGCGCCGGCACTGATTTTTTGATCCTGGGCACGGGTGACGATCAGCCGGGCTTCGAAAAGCTGTCGAATAATCTTCCGGTTGCCCTGCGCAGCGGCCAGATCCAGGTGCGCGATACGCAGGGATTTTTCGCACCGGTTTTGCATCATGCATGGTGGAAGCTGCGATCCGAAGAACACACAGAGTCCGGCGACCTGAGCGCTTCCGGCACGCCCGACGCAGTAATCGAAGGAATCGAGTCACCGTTTGATCCAGGGGCCAATCGCAGTATCGTCGCCATCCACCTGAGAGACGCAAGCATTCTTGAGCCGTTCTTGGACACCTTCTTGAAGGTGCAACAGGCCAGCGACATCTCCGGTTCGGTTTCGGTTCTGCATGGGGCCCAGTTTCAATCCTTCCGGATAGGCAAGGACGTCTATCATGTTGGGGTAGTGCCATGGTGGACGTGGCTTGAATTGTGGCTCAGGCTAAGGCCGTGGCTGGCGGCGGTCATAGTCGTAATTCTGGCGTTCCTAGTGGCCATTTGGACGAGACAATGGCTGCGCGTCAGGGCCAGGGCGCGGTTGAAGATGATTGAAGAATAGAACTCATTGAATGAGTGGGCAGAGTCGCTGAGGAAGGCGGCAGGCAGCTCTTCACTGGGGAAGAGCTGCCTCGGAAGTGCCGCTTGGGTCAGGTAGTCAATGCTTCTTTATAGAGAGTGGCTGAACCCGGGTTTGTTGCCGGATATAGAAATCGGCAAGCCACCGCAACCCCCTATTGGAGAACTGCAGCGATGGGCTATCGAATGTCCCTGCCCGGGAAACGCTTATTAGCGATCCTGCTTTTGTGGGTGCTCTTTGCCGCAGGCGGGTGTAGGAAGAGTTCGTGGTCGCTCTGGGACTCCTATTCGGCGCAGTTTATCGATTCACAGGGCAGGGTGTTCGACCACAGGGGAGATCAGCACACTACATCCGAAGGTCAGGCGTACGCCTTGTTCTTCGCGCTGACCGCCAATGATCGCCCGCATTTCGATCGAGTGCTGACGTGGACACAGGTAAACCTGGCCTGCGGCGATCTTCAGACTCATTTGCCGGCCTGGCTCTGGGGAAGAGACAAAGACGGCGGATGGAAGACGCTGGATCCTAATTCAGCGTCAGACGCAGATGTTTGGATGGCCTACACGCTGGTAGAGGCCGGCCGCCTGTGGCGGGTTCCCACTTATTCAGATATGGGCCGGAAGATGCTTGCGCAGATCGCCAGGAGCGAAGTAGCCGACCTTCCCGGTTTCGGCCCGATGCTGTTACCCGGCCCCGCCGGGTTCCAACACGAAAAGACCTGGACGCTGAATCCAAGCTACCTTCCTGTTTTTCTATTCGAGCGTCTGGCCGCAGTGGACCCAGCCGGCCCATGGCGGCAAATCGCGCGCAACATTCCGCGCATGCTCGAGCAGAGCGCCCGCCATGGATATGCCATGGACTGGGTGGAGTATTTTCCCGGCGATGGTTTTTATCCGGCAACCCGGCAGACGGTCGGTAGCAGGAGCACCGATGGCCCAGGAGGCAGCTACGACGCAATCCGAGTCTACTTGTGGGCGGGCATGCTGGATGGAAGAGGCAACGTACGCACGGAAATAGTCAATTCTGTTGCGGCGATGAACGCATACCTTGGCACCCACGATGCGCCTCCTGAAAAGGTCACCGACCAGGGGATCCCATTGGCGCAAGATGGACCCGTGGGGTTTTCGGCGGCGGTGCTGCCTTATCTGAAGGCATTTCCCGACCGCTCCCAAATCAGCGCGCATCAAATGATTCGTATGAGTCTGATGCGCGATCAATCGACGGGATTGTACGGGAAGGGATTAACATATTACGACCAGAATCTCGCGCTGTTCGCAACTGGTTTTCTGGATGGGAGATTCCGGTTCGGTCCCGGAGGCGAACTGAACGTAGGATGGATGCGCCTATGAGGGCTGGCTGCGGGGCGTGGAATGGGGCTTCGATTATAGCGGGCTGCCTGCTGCTGGCGGTCCAGTTGAGTCTCGCCCAGACCAAAAAGCCTGTAAGCACAATCGAGGCCACACGCATCGTTCTTATCGAAAAAGGCCGCGCCCTTGACGCGCGCGGCAGACCGGATATGGCCGTTCAACTGTGGCAGCAGATTCTTCTTTCCGATCCTGACAACACTGAGGCTCTGGCGGGTGTGGCCAAGGACTTCAAGTTGATGGGTGCCGCGGACAAATCAAATCAGGCACTGGCTCGTCTGCGAAAGGTCAGTCCGAGCGATCCGAACATCTCCAGAATTGAGGGGCTGAGCAGCGCGCACACTGAGGGCGATGAGCTGCGCCATGCGGGTGAGTTGGCCCGGCAGGGCAAACCCGACGATGCCATGCGCATCTATCGGCAGGTGTATGGCGATCATCCCCCTGACGGGGAGATCGCGATGGCCTACTACCAGACCCTGTATGCAACAGCCACTGGCAAGGCCGCGGCAATCGCAGGGATGAGATCCCTCGCAGGACGCAACCCGGCTGATCAACGATTTGCCATCGGACTTGGAGTTCAGCTTACCTATGACGCCAAAACGCGAGCCGAAGGCATCCGCCTTCTCAAGGCGCATCCCAAAGATTCCGGGGCGCAGGCTGCGTTGCGCCAAGCGCTGATTTGGAATTCGGCCAATCCCGCCTCGGCGACAGAGATCCGCCAATACCTCAAGGATCATCCGCAAGACACGGAACTCGCAAGAAACCTCAAGGAGAACGAATCGAAGCTCGCGCAGATCAACTCAGGCATTGCCAGAACCGCAGCCGAGCGCGCGGCCTTTGCCGCGCTCAACGCGCATCACCTTGATGAGGCTCAGGCGCGGTTTGCAGAACTGCTGCAGAAGGATCCGAACAACGGGCGGCTGGCGGCGGGCATGGGATTTTTGCGCATGCAGCAGAAGGACTTTGGCGGCGCCATCAGCTATCTGACGCAGGCAGAACAGAACGGCTATAAGGAAAGAACTGTTGAAGACGCGCTGGCGACATCGCGATTCTGGAACGTTATGGCTGAGGCGACGCAAGCCTTCGACGAGAATCAACTCGATGTGGCCGCAGGCAGGTACAACGCAGCTCTGGTCCTGAATCCCAGCAGCCCAGAGGCACTGCGTGGATTGGCCGGCCTGCTGATAAAACAGAAGCAATACCCGGCAGCCGCCGGGGTATACGAACAACTGATCAAGGTTCAACCAGCCACCGTTGACGGTTGGCGCGGGCTGTTTCTGGCTTACGCGCAAGCTGATCAGAACGGCAAGGCGCTTGCCACCTCGGCACAACTTCCGGCGTCGGTGAAGAGTGAACTGGCCAGGGATCCTGAGTATCTGCGCACCCTGGCGAGCATTTATCAGGCCCTGGGCCGCAGCGAAGATGCCCAGCGAGCGCTCGCAGTGGCCCTGTCGTTGCCTTTTCCCGACAGCGGGACCAGCATCAAGTTAGATACGAAGCTGCAATTCGCCGGAATTTTGATGGATGCCAAGCGGTACGACGAGGCCGCGGCACTGTATGTGCAAATACTCACCGACAATCCCAGCAGCGCCTCAGCGTGGATGGGACTGGTTAGTGCTCATCACAACCTGGGACAGGATACGCAGGCCATTGCCGACGTTCAGAAGATGCCGGCGGCCACATACGAATCCGCCCTGGCTGATCCGGGATTTCTGTCGGTGATGGGCGCGATCTATCAGCAGGCTAATCAGTATGAGGTAGCGCAGGGGCTTCTGGAGCGCTCGGCCAAGCTGCGGATTGCTGCGGGGGGCGAGCCCAGCGTCGCGCTTCAGCTGCAGTTGGCTGCTATCTACCTGCTGCGCAACAACACGGTTCAGGCTTATGGCATTTATAACCAGGTGCTCAAGGACCACCCGGACCGCGTCGAAGCGTGGAAGGGCCTGATCTCAATGTTGCTCGCAACCAACCGCAACTCGGAGGCATTGCAGGAGATTGCGCAGATTCCGGCGTCGACGCGCAAGCAGCTTGAAGACGACGTTGAGTTTGTGCAGAGCGAGGCGAGTGTTTACGCGGCTAGCGGCGATATTCCCCACGCCGTGGAATACATCAATCGCGTGCAGGCATACTACGCAAGACTCAAGATCCAGCCGCCCGCGAACATCGAGGTTCAGAACGCATGGCTCCTATACAATACCGGGGACGACCGCGCTCTGTATCTCGCGCTGATGGACTTGGGGCGACGTAACGATCTTTCCGTGGCGCAGAAAGAGATGGTTGAGAACATCTGGGCCAATTGGAGCGTGCGCCGCGCCGGAGCCGCGATGGACAACGGCAATGTCCGGCATGCGGTCGATATCCTTGACGCTGCATCGCAGGCGTTCCCTGACAATTTGTCCGTTCGCAAGGCCGTGGCCGGCGGATATGCGCTGGTTGGCCGTGCGAAGGAGTCGCTGAATCTGTTTAAGAGCATTCCAATGCAGGACGCGACTTCGGGCGACTTTCAAGGTGCCATTGGAGCGGCGCTCCAGGCCAACGACAAGATGCAGGCCGAGTTGTGGCTGCGCCAGGCACTCGAGCGCTATCCGCGCGATCCTGCGATTCTGTCGCTTGCCGCCCGCTACGAACAGGCACGGGGCGACAATCAGCGAGCGGCCGAATACTGGCGCGCCGCGCTGGCGGCGATGCCAGTTACGACTCCCGCAGACAAACTCGCGCACGAACTTGCCTATCCCGAGCAAGACTTGCAAGCTCATCGCGCAGTTACGGCAGCCGACCTGCAGCACTTGCTTGACCCCGACTTTGAGCCCTTCGCAAAGACAGTCAAGGTGCCGTCGCAGCCTCCATACGGGTCTGATCCCTACAATGGCTCGGCCCCGGTTGTGTTGACGGGTCCACAGTCCTCTTCCCAGTCTTCGCAACAACAGTTGCAGGGTCCGACAGGGAGCAATGCTTCTTCCACAAGCGAGCGCCCGTCACCCGCGCCGGATTCCAATCCCGCGGTTAGAGTGATTCCAACTTCGCCTTCGCCGAACCCGCAGCTCTTTCACCAACAGAGCGCTATACATCTTGAAATAGGCAATTCAGTTTCGAGCCAACCTGGCTACGACGGACTGGTAGTGCTGGACGCAATTTACCGCCCCAACGTTTCTGGGCAGCGAGCAATGATCGCGACTCTTCAGCCTGCTTATGGAGGCACCGGGAACGGATGGAATGGGGTGGCTTCCCCGGAGATGCGGCAAGCGCAGTTTTCGCAAGAGGTAGATAGCCCGTCCATGCCTATCTCAGCGAATGCGCCCCATTCAATGGCTTCCGATGCCTGGAAGGGGTTGATCTTCTCGCTCGTGGCCGACAAGCGCAACGCCGAGGCGCTCCAGACACTGGCAAAGATTCCGCCGGACGTGCGCAGACAGCTCGAAGCCGACATCGAATTTGTGCAGGAAATTGCAAGCCTCTATGTAGCAGTGGGCGATTCTGCGCGAGCCACGCAATATCTCAACCGAGTGGAGAAATTCTATCTCCAGCACGGGAAAGCAGCGCCAGATCAGAATCTTCGGCCGTCACAAACTTTGTTACCCTTCCCGGGATCGCAGGATTCCAATCCGGCGCCCGGACTAACAATTGCGTCGCAGACCATGGACAGCAGGGCTGCCCAGGTGCAGGCTCTCTTTGCCCAAGAGACCGACAGTCAGCTAACGCAGGACACAGCGTCGGTTGTGCATGTGTTGCGGAACGCACCGGTCAGCCCAGCGGTCAACCAGGCCACGCCAACTGATCATGGCGCGCGTTCCTCAGGCGCGGGGCAGTACGCGGTGGCGCAATACACGCCCTCTGCCCAGGAGGCGGCGACGGGCGCATATTCCGTACCGAAACAGCAGGCTGCACCGCCCGAGAAACCAGCGGCTTCAACTCTGCCAGCCGATTCGCGTCTGAAGAGGCCCAAGAAGACCACTCGTGCTAACCCGCGGGCCAATTCTCAGCCGGCGAACTCCGCACAAACTAACACTGAACAGAGCAATCCGACTCAGGGCAACAGATCTACATTGAGCAGCGCCCCGGCATTGCCTCCCGCGCCTTCGGCTGGAAACTCGCAACAGTCAGAGGCTCCTTCCAACGTTCAGGCTGAGCCCACTGCACCGGCTTCAAGTGGTGCGGGGCTCTCAGACCAGGAACTCGAGCAGCGCAACCTTCCACCACTGCGCGGACCATGGGTGCGTGTGCAGCGCGATGCAAGGCGCACGAGCCCGCGCGAAGAGGCGGAGTTGCAGTTGCGCTCAATCGAGAGTGGGTACAGTGGTTGGCTCGGAGGCAGCGGTCTCATCAACTACCGAAGCGGCGCCCTCGGGTTTGATCATCTTGCAGCACTTGAAGCCCCGTTTGAGGGATCGGCGCCGCTGGGCGGCCACGCGCGGTTCACCATCATTGCCAGGCCGGTGTTTCTTGACTCAGGTCAGGCCGACGGCAGCAGTATGATCTCCATTCTGCAGTCGACCACGGCGGGGACTGTACGGACCTCGATCCCGGAACCGATCGGAACCCTGACCAACACGGCCGCCATGCCACCGGCGCAGCAAAACGCTGTGGGGACTGGAGGCGAGGTGCAGTTGGCATTTCCACACCTGGCGATAGCGGGCGGATATACCCCGGCCGGATTCCTGGTGGCCACCTTCACCGCGCGCGGCACGTGGAGACCAAGCAACGGACCGCTGACCTTAAGCTTTGTTCGCGACTCTGAAAAAGACAGCCAACTTTCGTATGCGGGACTTCGCGATCCTGCCGGGAACACACTCGGGCACCTGGGACAGATATGGGGCGGAGTGGTTTATAACCAGGGTAATATTCAATTCGCGCGAGGCGATGCGCAGTCTGGGTTCTACGTCAACGTGGGAGGCCAGTACCTTACCGGTTCCAACGTGAAGAACAATTCCCGTGTCGATGGCGACGGTGGGGCCTATTGGCGGCTTCTTACTTCGCCGGAGAATGGCAACCTGAGCATCGGGATCAACTTCTTCGGGATGCACTACGCCAATAATCAGAACGCGTTCACACACGGCATGGGCGGGTACTTCAGCCCACAGGGATATTTCCTGGCTAACTTACCCCTCAGCTTTGAAGGCCACTACCTCACCAAGTTGCACTACGACGTCATGGGCGGGATGGGCGTGCAGGGATTCCAGGAGAACAAAACACCGTTGTGGCCACTGGCAGCGGATAAGGCGCTCGAGGCCAGCCAGAACAATCCGATGCTGTCGGATTTCACCAGCGTGGGTCCCAACTACGACCTGCGCGGCCAGATAGGCTACCTAATCAGCCCGCACTGGTTTGCGGGTGGGTTCATTGCGGCTAACAACACGCGCAACTACTCGTCTGCTTCGGCTGGCTTTTATGTGCGCTACATGTTCCGTTCACAGCCATCCACGGCATCCGGTCCAACCGGAATCTTCCCAACCGACGGCCTGCGGCCGTTTACCGTGCCGTAGGCCTGGATTCAGCGCGAAAATAAGGCGGGGGTCAAAGTACCCACTCCCTTTTTTCGCTTTTCCAATAAGGAATAAGTTGGTGGCGGTGGGTTGGGGGCGCGGTGATCGGACTGCGAATTTATTGCCCACGGCGCAGAGGCTTGTTCATGGGGACTACCTGTACCGTAACTTCGCGTACCTCGGAAAGGAATCGGTTGAGCACCGAACCACGGAACAGGATATCCCAGCGCGAACGCGCGGACTGACCGAATACCACGTGGGAGATGTTCTCCTGCTGGGCAAAGCGGATGAGGGCATCGGAGACGTTGCGATCGGTGAGGTTGACGACTTTAGCGCCCAGATCCTTGGCCATCCGCTCGTATTCCTCGAGGCGATGAAAAGCCTCCGGGTCACCGTGCCCCTTGTCGTCTTCCGGGCGGGTTACGTAAACCGCATACCAGTTGCTGGCCAGGCGGCCCGCAACGCGTGCGCCAACGCGCAGCAGCCGCTCGGTTCCGGGCCGGGTGCTGAGGCAGACCATCACCTTCTCCGGGATGGGTGCCTG
This sequence comes from Acidobacteriaceae bacterium, assembly GCA_003133425.1. The sequence continues at coordinate 14,738 of PKXI01000271.1, read as the reverse complement.
TTCGAGTCCCTGGGTGCGGCGATATTCCGAGGCGCGGCTGCTCACCTGCTCGGCCGTGGTGCGAAGAGCAAGTTCGCGCAGCATGTTCAGGTTGCCCTTGCGGAAGAAGTTGGCGAGCGACTGCTCCACCTTCTCCGCGGCGTAGATCTTTCCCTGGCGCAGGCGCGATCGCAGTTCGTCCACGGTCACGTCCACATTCACAACTTCGTCGGCGCGCTTGAAGAAGTTGTCGGGAACGGTTTCGCGGATGACGGTATTTGCAGAGCGATTGACGGCATCGTTCAGCGTTTCAAGGTGCTGAATGTTGACGGCCGTCAACACGTTGATGCCGGCCTCAAGCAACTCGAGAACATCTTCGTAGCGCTTTCGGTTCTTGCTGCCGGGAACGTTGGTGTGGGCCAGCTCGTCTACTACGACGGTGTTGGGATGGCGGGCGATGATGGCGTCGACGTCCATCTCTTTAAGATTGACGCCGCGGTAAGGAATCACGCGCTGGGGCACGACCTCGAGGTCGCGGATGCGAGCTTCAGTCTCTGCACGGCCATGGGGTTCCACTAAGCCGATTACGACGTCGACTCCCAACTGGTGCTTCATCCGGTGGGCATCATTGAGCATGTCGTAGGTTTTGCCCACGCCCGGTGCAGCGCCGAGATAAATGCGCAGCTTTGCGGCTTCCGGCTTCTTTTCCAGAACGATCTCGGCCATGGCTCAGCCCACCTCAACTGGATGACGGACGTCACTCACAACGGCGACCGGAAGAGTGAATCGGAATGTAGTACCGTGGCCCAGGCGGCTCTCGACGGCGATCTGGCCGCCCAAAGACTCGACCAGACGCCGGACCAGCGCCAGGCCCAGCCCGGAACCTTTTTCAGAGAAGGTATTGAAGCGATCGAAGATGGTGCTCAGCCGTTCCGCTTCGATGCCGCGGCCCGTGTCGCGCACTGTGAATTGGACAAAGTCCTTGATCTCCTCGGCGGCCAGAAGAATCTCGCCGTCCGCTGGTGTATAGCGGAGGGCGTTCGAAAGCAGGTTGTCGAGGATGGAACGCAACGCGCGCCGGTCCGCCTTCACAACGGACAGGTCGGCGTAGGCGTTCACTTCGACGCGGATACGCTTTTGAGCGGCTTCGTCGCAATAACGGTCGCGGGCCTCTCCCAGTGCTTGCAGCGGGCGCACCCGTTCGAGTTTAAGTTCGCGTTTTCCGGTATCAAGTTCGGCCACCTCGATCAGGTCGCCCATCAGATCGTCCAGCTTCTCGCTTTCATTCACGACCGTGGCCACAAGTTCAGCCTGCAATGGAAGCAGCTCTCCGCCGAAGCCCTGAGCCAGCGCATAGAGGCCGCGGCGCAACTGAAGCAGGGGATTGCGCAGCTTGCGGCTGGCGACGGCGATGAATTGCGTCTTGAAGCGGTCAGTATCCTGCAGGGTTGTCACGTCTTCGAGTGTTGTTACGGTGCCGAGCAGGCGGCCTTCGGAGTCGCGCATGGGCGTGGTGCGCAGTCGGTAGCTACGCTCCTGCTTGCCGATGCGCATGGGCAGCATGGAGGCTTCGTCTTCGGTTGCCACGGCTTTCTGCATGGAGACAGCGCCGCGGATGGCGCTCAGAATCTTGTCACCGCCGGGTGTATTGGCGAGTGCCATGCGGTCGCCGGCGGCTTCGCCGAGAAGTTCTGCGGCTGCCTGATTTACTTTCAACACATGGCCCTTGCCGTCAGTGACAATGATGGGCTCAAAGATGGATTGAAGCACGGCGTCGGAGAGCTGAAACTCCATCTGCCGGCGGCCGGCTTCGGAATCGCGCAGTTCGCGCAGCCTGACGGCGATGCGGCTCAGTTCGCTGGCCAGCACGCCGAAGTCGTCGCGGCTGCTCCACTCAACACGATGTTCAAGATTGCCCTGGGCGATGCGGTGCGCATCGCGAGCCAGCGCGCGGATGGGACTCAGTACGAAGTAGATTGTGCAGATCTCGATCAGCAATGCGGCCAGAACAAAGCAGTAAGCCAGAGTAGACTGCCCCGCCGCTGCCAAGGCGCGGTGAGTCACAGCCACGAGCCCGGTCGTAAGGCAGGCAAGTAGCACGCAGCCGAAAATCAGTCGCTGAGTAAGGTTGAGCATTGCCCGGTCTCCGTGCCGGTGGAGCGGCTCTCCAGTTACGGTGAATCAAGCCTTGATTGTTGTGTGGCTTCTTACTCAAGAAAAAGCCGCCATGCACATCCCTTAGAAAAGCCCTGCAAACTGGAGAACAGCTCTAGAGGGTGTCTTAATCATTCTCGCGGAAATGGCCTCAATGCGCAAAGCATTTAGACTGCATGGGGTTCGCGAGGCCGAATCGGAGTCACGGAATCTCGCATACTGAGAGGGTGTCATTGTGCCAGCGGCAGGCGAGGCCCGCGGGCGGCGGAAACGAGACCAAGACCCAGTCCACGCCAAACTCGGTCCTCAGGCGCTCGAAGTCAGCAAGGTGAAAGTTTTTCCAGCCTTTTTGAGCCTCGACCTGGCGATCCCATGCCGGACCCAACTCGGGAACCTGGGTTACTACTGCCGTGTCCTTGATGGCGTCGGCCAATTGGCTGCGCTCGGCAAGCGCGCGAAAGCTGTGGTAGTCCTCGCCCGGAGATTCAAGGTAGCGCGGATCAAGGGCAAAGTACGCGTTGGTTGGAGTATTGGCGCGAGTCCATGCAAAGGCCTGCAGCCACGGATTAGACGGCTCGCGCCCTGGCCACTCAATATGCTGACTGCCGCTGAACTCAGCACGTTGGGCGGCAAACATGCTGCCGTTGAGGATGAGCAGAAACGCCGCCCATCGCCAGACGCTGGCTTTCAGCAGGTACTTTCCCAGCAGGCACCCGGCGTTGAGAGCGAGGAAGAAATAGACGAGGTGAAGGTAGCGCATGGGCTGCAAGGGCGTGAGCCGGACCAGGGATGGAAAGCCAAGCATGAGCATGGCAACGGCCTGCTGGAAAACTCCGTAGGCGAATACAGCCAGTGCGAAACGGGCCAGGACAGTTTCGCCGCGTCTACGTGCGACACGCCAAAGCAGCCAGAACAGAAATAGCGGGGCCAGCGCGCCCAGCCACTCGTACCATTGCCACTTGTAGAGGTAATAGTAGGTTCGCGTATCCAGGGCTTTTTTCCATACCGGACTTGGTGGCTCAAAGATCCATCCTAGAGGGACAAAGGCGGCCAGGGCAGAAGTGCGTCTAGCGCCGCGCCACGAACGGAACCTCGCATGAACAGGCTCCGACAGGGCCATGGCCAGGAAAAAGCAGAAGGAAATGCCCATTGCGGCCATGATGGGATGCATCAGAAAGGCGAGCAGGAGCAAGAGCACAGCATGCCAGCGCTTGCCTGCCAGAATGCGCGAGACGGCCAGCAGGATAAGAGCAGTGGCTACGTTTCGCGGATGCAAATGCTGGTCGGCCAGATACAGGGCCGTGCCTGAGACTGGAAGGGTAAACATGGCGGCGACCATGGCAACACCAGCCCAATGCGCGCGCTGCTCGGCAAACAACCTGCGCGCGATACTCCAGCAGGCGAAGAGGATAAGCCCGATTGACGCCAATTGCCAGAGCAATTCCGTAGTGGCAATTGAGACGCCGGTCAGGTGTACGAAGCCGGCAACCCATTTGTCGAAGAATGTGGCCTGAAGCTGCAGCCGGAAGAAATCAGCATCGTGCCGGTAGAGTGCGGGATTCAAATCACTTTTGACGGCGGAGAGGTACATGGCGTCATCTTCGATGCCTGGGTGGTACCCCATCACGCCGAAGCCGAGCATGGTGAAGCCGATGACCAACAGAAGGTTGACCAGGAATTTGCGTGTTAGTACCATAACTCCCGTATACTCAGGCTCAGCATGTCGTCGATCGTGATAGAACCATCGTACATGCCGGTGGACGGCCCGGCAACGCACGCCATGTCATCGGCGGGACAGGCAGAGTCTACCCCAGAGAAGCTGGCGCTGACGATTCCAACGCTGCGCGAAGCCGAAAATATCAGCGGGCTGCTGGATCATGTACGTTCCGTTCTTGACCCTCTTCGGATTCGCTACGAAATTCTGGTTGTTGATGACGACAGCCGCGATGGAACCGAGGAGATTGTCTCTGCGATTTCGCAAAAGGACCCGCGAGTTCGCCTGCTGGTGCGTAAGGGGCAAAGGGGACTTTCGGGGGCGGTTCTTTACGGCTGGCAAAACACCGATGCGGCAATTCTTGGCGTAATGGACGCCGATCTTCAGCACCCCCCAGAGCTTCTGCCCGCATTGATCGCTGCAATTTATTCCGGCCACGACCTGGTGATTGGCAGCCGGTACACGGCAGGTGGCAGCATGCGCGATTGGAATCTGGTGAGGAAACTGATTTCAGCCGCCGCAGTATGGGTGACGTGGCCCATTCAGCGGTCGGGACTCCGCGCCAAAGATCCTATGTCGGGCTTCTTTCTTGTTCGTCGCGAATGCCTTGAGCGGATACCATTTCAGAGCGCTGGCTTCAAACTGCTGCTGGAGGTTCTGGTGCGCGGTCACATCCGATCGGTGGAGGAGGTTCCGTTTTCCTTCGGGCAGAGATACCGCGGCGCGAGCAAAGCCAGCGTCAAGGTCGCAGTCGATTATGCGCGTCTGCTCGCGAGACTCTACGCGAATCGATTCGGTTTGCGGCGAGATTGAATCCGGAAGCCATCCCATTCCCATGCTGAGCAATCTTCATTTGATATCGACTTAGAGGGCGGGCAATAACATTCGCAGTAATAGAAATGCGCCGACGCCTGCAAAGAAAACCAGCGCCATGCGGATGCCGGGCTCACGGTTGACTTCCGGGACCAAGTCAGTAGCACCAACATAGATTGCTACGCCGGCCGAAATGGGCAATCCGTAAGGCAGCCAACTGGGCACAACCTCAATCACCAATACGCCCAGAAGTGTGGCCGCGGCTAACCCAACTGCGGAATAGAGGGCAATGGTGCGGCTGCGACCGCTGGCCAGCATCACAGAGGCCATGGTGAAGCCTTCCGGTGCCTTGTGAAGAAAGATGGCCAGGAAGATGAGCCAGCCGAGCCAGTTGGAAACGACGAAGCCAGAGCCGATGGCCACCCCGTCAAAGAGCGCATGCACGCTGAGGCCAACCAGGACCGCGTTGCCCGTATGCCGAGTGACCAGCTCCCCGTGGTGCGTCTCTTCGCCATAATGGAAATGGGAGTTGATGGTGTGTTCCAGCAGGTGCACGACGCAGTAGCCGGCCATGATGAGGATGGGGCCCCCTAATGGGCTTCGGTGCAAGCTCTCGGGGACCATCTCAAGCAGAGCGACGGCCATCAGGAAGCCGGCGCCGAGGGCTACGAAGTAGCGGAGGTAGCGCTCGACGCCGCGAGCGCGCACCAGCACCAGCCCGCCGGCCACATCGGCAAGGGCGGCAATGGCGCCGAGGATTAAGGAAACTTTCAGCATCAGGCTCTAGCCGCTGTGCCGGATGTGCATGACGTCGCCGTCCTGCACAATATATTCCTTGCCTTCAAGGCGCAACGTGCCCTTTGAACGCGCGGCAGCTTCAGAGCCCGCGGCCAGCAGGTTGTCCCAGCGGATGGTTTCGGCGCGGATGAAGTGGTGTTCAAGGTCGGAGTGGATGGCTCCTGCCGCTTGCGGCGCTTTTGAGCCCACGGGTACCGTCCAGGCGCGGCACTCGTCCTCGCCGGCGGTGAAGAAGCTGATTAGCCCGAGGAGCTCGTAGCTCTTGCGGATCAGGCGTACAAGGCCGCTTTCGTTGAGCCCGTAGCTACCCAGAAATTCAGCCGCTTCTTCGTCGTCCATTTCTGCCAACTCGGCTTCAACCTTGCCGCACATGGCGGTTGCGCCGGCGTTGGGCCGATGCGCGACCTCATCCAGCTTCAAGCGGCTGACCGCAGCGTCGAGGTCGGTGCCGAGCGTAGTGCTTTCGCCGATATTGAGGGCGTAAAGGATGGGCTTCTGCGAGAGGAACATGAAACCCTTGATGAGTTTCTTCTCCTCGTTCGTCATCTCCAATTCGCGCAGCGGCTGCTCTTTTTCCAGCGACTCTTTCGAGCGGATCAGGAGGGCTTGCTCGCGCTCCAGCTCGCTGGTTCGGCCCTTCTTAAGGTCTTTCTCAAGGCGTTCGAGACGCTTTTCAATTTGAGTCAGGTCGCTGACCATCAGATCGAATTCGACATTCTTGATGTCGCGCAGCGGATCGATTGGGCCGACGTGGGGAATCGACTCGTCCTCGAAGGCGCGGAGCACGTGAATCAGTGCGTCCACCTGGCGCAGGCTGGCGAGGAACGCGGTCTCCTTCAGCGCCTCCTGCCCAATGGCGGCCACGTCGACGAACTCAACAGACGCGAAGGTGGTCTTCTTGGGTGAGTACAGGGCCGATAGCTTTTCCAGTCGCTCGTCGGGCACGCGGGCAACGCCGATGTGCTCCTGGCGCGAATGGCTGCGCTCTTCGAGCCGCGCCTTGGTCAGAATCTTGAACAACGATGTTTTGCCTACCTGCGGCAGGCCGATGATGCCGGTTTTCATGATTGTTCCATTGCGGCCCTTTGAGGATGAGATGCGCGCACGAGGGCCTCTACGATGATACAGGAACGGTTAACAGTGAACAGTGTGCAGTGGATAGTGGTCAACATTTGACGCAGGCCAAGTGGAAGGAAACTGCTGATGCCTAAGATTCTCCTAAGCCGACTCTGCGCGAGCCACAAGCACCACCGTCGCCAGTCCCAATAGCAGGATGGCTTCCTCGACGTGCTCGCTGCGATTGTGGAGCTTGTTGAAGTGGATGCGGCTGGGATTTGCTGCGTCGGCTTGATCGATTGCTCCGCCGGCGGCGATGCGATCGCGCTCCATTGCTGGGATGATGACGAATTGCGAGTAGACAGTGAAGGCGATCATCAGCACCACGAGGCCCATGGGCGCAAGCACCGCTCGCGGTTTGTAGATGCTCCAGGCAGGAGCGAGTGCGAGCAGTGCCAGAGTCACCATTCCAGAGACCAGTCCCATCCCGTGAAGGATGCGCAACAACTGGCCAACGATTATGCCCGCAGTGTGGGTGTCAGGTCGCAGCGTGGTGAAGGTGATGGCCGCGACGATAGGGAAAAAGATCTCCGCGCCCAGCCAGACGATGAGCGCGAAATAAAGAAGAGTGCGGAGAAGAGTCTTCAAGATCAGCCTCTAGCTGCTAGCTTCCAGTCTCTAGCTTTTGCGTTGCACCAATTCTACTTCTGCGGCCACGAGGTTCACGTGTTTTGTAGTTGAGTGAAGTAGAAACCCAGGTTTCATCCGCCGCGGCGGACGAGACCTGGGCACCCGAAGAGCTAGACAACCGCGAAATGCTGGAAGCTATGAGTTGTGTTTCAATGCGCGCTTCAGCACGATTTCAAGAGCGGCCTTTATCTGGACGTATTCCTCGGGTGTGATGGTGCCGGAGATTTTCTCGCTTTCCACGGCGAAGAGCTCTTCCTTAAGTGCATTGAGCAGGGATGCATTCTTGCTGGCTGCTGTTCCAACAGGCTGATACATGGTTGGGCTGGCATGCGCGGCAGTAGCCGCGAACTCGCCTGCTGCAGCGGTCGGCGCAGATACTTCCGTAGTCGGCGGTTTGCGCAGCAGGAAGGCAGCAGCGGCAGACAGCAGCAGTGCCAGGGCGCCGAGAATCCACCATTTGTACTTCGAGAGCGGGTCGGGCGTATTGATGGGGTTTCCGATGCCGCCGCCGGGCTGGTTGCCGGGCTGTGCTCCGGTGTCGGCTTGCGAGCCACTTGCGGCGCCCTGCGCTTCTCGTGGTATTGATCCAGTACCCGAGACGGTGAATTCGATTCCCTTGCCGGGAACGGCATTCTTGATCAGAAAGGTCTGGATACCGGGATCCTCCTGCACGGACTTGAACGGTGCTCCAGAACCAGCATTGAAGGTCATGCTTTTGGGAAGGAGCACGGCCACGTTATCGGCCGGCATGGTTATCACGGACTTGAAATTGTATTTACCGTTGCTGTAGGGCACATTGTAGCTGACCTGGAAAAGCGTGTCCTTGTCGCCGTCATCAGGCTGGATGGGAAAGTTGAAGGAGAAGTGGCCCTTGGGGCCATCAGGATCAAGCTTGGCATTGGTGGGCAAGCCGCCGGGCCGCTGCGCTCCCACGTCATTCAACACCGCATCCTCGGGCATGACGATTTCAAAGGAACGCTTGCTCCACTGGGTCGTCGGCGGGGAACTGGTGTTGTGAACGAAGTACCGCTCGCTCACCTTGAGCTGGCCGTTGTCGGCCTCGATCTCGATGACATCGGCCTCGATGAAAACGCCCTGCACCTTGGCGGCCACGTCATAAACCGGAATGTCGCCGGGCGTAGCGCCCTGGGGCGCGGCAATAAAGTAGCCGGCGCCCTGATGCGTGACACGAACAAGGTAGGGGCCGCTGCCGGGCTCAGTGAGCGAATAGTGGCCCTTGGCATCGGTGGTGCTATGGGCTACTTCGCCCATGCCGGCCTGCACGTCTACCAGCACAACGGTGTCGCCTGCGGCAGGCCCGCCGGTGGTCTTGTTGGTTACCGTGCCGGTGACGGTTGCTGCCTGCGCCAAGGCGCCCGCGAACAGCAGGCTCGTAGCAAAAGTGCGAAATACAAACTGGGTCGATTTCATATTCGTGAGAGCGTCCTATGAGTGTGACAATGTTAGGTCATTATGGAGAAGAGCAAAGACAACCGCAGGTCCTTCGACTCGCTACGCTCGCTCAGGATGACAGCCCTATTCGGAGATCAAGCTTGTTGCAGGAGGTCGATTTCGGCCATTAGTTGGGCCGCCTCGTTTTCAAGCTCTGCGCGCTGCACATTGAAGTCTTCTTCAGGGTATTTGCCGGCGCGGTACTCGAAGTTGAGGTCACGCAGGTTTTCGTAGAGCTGCTCCTTGCGCTCCAGCAAGTAGTCCAGGCGAGTCTTTTCGCGCTGGCTGGCGAAGACGTTCTCTGGCCAGAAGGTGTAAACAAGCAGGGCGAACAGGAGAAACAGCCCGGCGATCAGCCCTTGGGTTTCTGTCATGGCTTAAAAGCCTCCGTCGACGCCAGTTTCCCGGCGAATCTTTTCCTTGCGTTCGCGGTCAGCCGGGTCGTCAATTACCGGTTCGAGCGCGGCTGCCCGGGCCTTTGCGCCCGCCAGACCTGCCCAGCGGCGAATCAGCAGAATGGTGCCCAGCAGCGCAGCGGCAAAGACAGCGAAAGGCGCGATCCAGGCCACCAAGTCAAACCCCTGCGTGGTGGGTGCAGCCAGCACAGTAGCGCCGTACTTGGCTGTGAACGCGGCGAAGATTTGCTTGTCGCTCATGCCTGTGGAGATGGCAGTGCTCAACTCAGAGAGCTCTTGACCAGACTCGGTGCAGCCTACGTGGTTGCATTCGCCTAACAACTGTGCGCATCCGCAGGTACACATCAGGCGGTGGTTCAGGTCGTGGTAGCGGGCGCTGGAGTCGCTTGCGCCGAGCGAGAAACAGACGGCGACGGCCAGCGCTAGCGCTTGCACAGACTTGATCCAAAAAGTGAAGCGTGCAGGAGCGCCCATCAGTCGCCCCCTTTCAGCGCGGGCTCAATGGAAGCGGGGCGCGTTGCGGGTACGCGGAGTGCGGCGGTGGCTGGACTCAGGCTGGGAACGAGAGCCACGAAGGTGCCGAAGATCAGAATCACCAGGCCCGCCCAGATCCAGCCGACCAGTGGATTGAGGAAGGCTTTGATGATGGGCTGTCCGGTGTCAGGGTTCGTTCCCTCGTAGACCACGTAAAGGTCCCAACTGGGCAGCGAGTGGATGGCCACCATGGTTTGCGGCTGATTGCTGACCAGGTAGACGCGCTTCTCGGGGGTCATTTGGAACTGCTTCTTTCCGTCCCTATAAACGTCCAGCATGGCGTACTCGGAGTTGTAGTTGAGATTCGAGTCCTGGGTAGCGCCAACCTGCTCAAGCGTGTAGGGGCCAATCATCAACTTGTCGTGCAGGCCCAGTTCGCGCTCCTGGTTCTGGTTGAAGGCGGAACCTGCTAGACCCACAACAACAATAACGACGCCGATGTGAATGATGTAACCGCCGTAGCGGCGTGTATTGCGCCGGGTAAGCAGCCAGATGCCCACCAGAAGATTGCGTCCGGTCTGGCGGGAGATGACACCTGCGCCGCGCAGGAACTCGGAAAGAATGGCGGTCATGACGGCGGCGGAAACTGCGAAGGCCACCAGGGCATAGAAGTCACCGGCCGAGAATGCGCCGTCTTTCCAGGGCCGAACGCCAACGGCCAGGCAGACAATCACCGTTGCCCAGAGCGCGACAACCGGCAGCACAAAATTGCGCTTGATGCTCTTCAAGGATGTTGCGCGCCAGGGGAGCAGCGGTCCCACGCCGGTGAGGAACAACAGGAACAGGCCGATGGGAACTGCAACGCGGTTATAAAAAGGCGCGCCCACTGTGACCTTGTTGCCGACAACGTACTCCGAAAGGATGGGGAAGAGGGTTCCCCACAGAATTACGAAGCATGCGGTAAGGAGCACCAGATTGTTGAACAGGAAGCTCGACTCGCGGCTGACCAGCGACTCCATATGTTGCTCGCTCTGCAAGTGGCTGCGCTGCAGGACGTATGTGAAGATACACACCGCGAGCACGATTCCCATGAAGACCACGAACCAGGTGCCGATGGATGACTGTGCGAAAGCGTGTACCGAACTGACGAGGCCGGCACGGGTGAGTAGCGTGCCCAGCATTGTGAGCAGGAAGGTGGAGAAGATAAGCCAGACGTTCCAGCTTTTCATCATGCCTTTCTTCTCCTGCATCATGACGGAGTGGAGAAAGGCGGTGCCGGTAAGCCAGGGCATGAAGCTGGCGTTCTCGACCGGATCCCAGCCCCAGTAGCCACCCCAACCGAGCACAGCGTAGGCCCAATGCATGCCGAGGAAGATGCCGGCGGTGAGGAACAGCCAGGTTACCAGGGTCCAAACGCGCGTGACCTTAATCCATTTTTCCCCTGGGTAGCGCATCATGAGTGCTCCGAGCGCGAAGCAAAAGGGAATTGAGAAGCCCACATAGCCCAGGTAAAGCATGGGGGGATGAATAACCATTTCCGGATACTGAAGCAACGGATTCAAACCGTTGCCGTCGTCTGGAATGGCGCCCCTATACAAGGCGAAAGGCGGCGCAGCAAAGTTCAAGACCGCCAGGAAGAAGACCTGAATTCCGGCCAGAATTGTGCCGGCATAGGCGTAGAGCTTCACATCTGTTTTGTGGGTCAGGCGTAGGACAAAGCCGTAGGTTCCGAGCAACCAGGCCCACAAGAGCAGCGAACCCTCCTGGCCGCTCCACAGGGCGGAGAACTTATAGGCGCCGGGAAGCGCTCGATTCGAGTGCTCCATGATGTAAGTGATAGAGAAGTCGTTGGTAAAAACGGACCAGATGAGGGCGAAAGCGGCGGCGGTAATGGCCAGAAAGCCGGCAATTCCGGCGCGGCGCGCAGTATCGGCCAGCCGTTCAGGCGAGATGCGAGCCGGCTGCCCGGAAGCGATAAGCCGCAAGGCCAACGCCCCAGCCAAAAGGTTGTAGGCGGCCAAAGCCAGCGCTATGAGAAGTGCAAAGCTACCAAAAGCTGCCATGAGGACTCCAGGATGATTCTCGCACGCAGAAGGGGAGGTAACGAGAATCCCAACGAGGTAATTCTCAATCCATCATAGCCTTTTCACGTGTGACCTGGCTCACACGTTGGGAGAAGGATAGAATGTGGCGGATTTGCGAGGATATTCCCTGGTTCAGGCTGTCTTTTGTGCGCTTTGCGCCAGCATTTGTCCGGCCGCGGTTAGCATCTCTTCGGCCACGAATGGCCGGGGAAGGAAGCGCACGCCTTCAACGGAATAATCGGCTTTCACTTCATCGGAATCGCCCAGGACCAGAACAGGTAAATACGGCATTCGGGTATGCAGTTCCGCGACAAACGCGGGACCTCCAATACCGGCCAAGTGGTGCCCGGAAACGACCAGGCCGAGGTTGTCGGCGAAGTGGGGCTGCTCAACCAGGCCCAACGCCTCAGCGGCACCGGAGACCCGTCGGACGTCTGAGAATCGTTTTTCCAGGATGGACTTCCGCACGAATGCCTGGAGAGGTTCGTCGTCCACTAGCAGAATTGTCAATTCATACCCCGGAACCTGAGCTGCCTACGAAGCGCAGCGCGAAACTACCTTCAATCTGAATGGCTTGGATGATGCGATCGGCGGTACTGTTGCCTGAGGCGGCGGAGGAATCAGCCGAAGAGGAACTCCTTTTCGCGGAGCTCCTTGATGGAATCGCGGAGACGGGCTGCTTTCTCAAACTCAAATTTCTTGGCGGCTTCGCGCATTATGGTTTCGAGTTTGGCAATATAGGCATCCAGCTCGGCCTGGGAGGCAAACTCGGGCAGATCTGCTGTTTCCTCTTCGGCGATGTCACCATACTCGGCTTTGAGGATCTGGGCGAGGCCCATGTCCATTGTGTTGACGATCGACTGCGGGGTAATGCCGTTCTCTTCGTTGTAGGCGCGCTGGACAGTGCGGCGGCGGTCGGTTTCATCCATCGCGCGGCGCATGGAATCGGTGATTCGGTCGGCGTAGAGGATGGCGCGGCCTTCGAGATGGCGGGCTGCTCGGCCCATGGTCTGAATGAGAGAGCCTGCGGAGCGGAGGAAGCCTTCCTTGTCTGCATCGAGAATTGCGACCAGCGAAACTTCTGGCAGGTCGAGGCCTTCACGGAGCAGGTTGATGCCGATGAGCACATCGTATTCGCCGCGTCGCAGGCCGGCCAGGAGCTTGACGCGCTCGAGGGTTTCAATCTCGGAGTGCAGGTAGCGGCAGCGGACGCCGACCTCGGTGTAGTAGCCGGCGAGGTCCTCGGCCATGCGCTTGGTGAGGGTGGTGACGAGGACGCGCTCGTTGCGTTTGGCGCGGTCACGTATCTCTGCTAACAGGTCGTCAATCTGGCCCTTTACGGGACGAATCTCAACTTCTGGATCAACTAATCCTGTGGGGCGAATGACCTGCTCGACGACGATGCCCGCGGAGCGGGTGAGCTCATAGGGGCCGGGCGTTGCGGAGACGTAGATGGTCTGGTGGATGCGGCTCTCAAACTCCTCGAATTTCAGCGGACGGTTATCGCGGGCAGAGGGCAGCCGGAAGCCGTAATCCACGAGGTTCTGCTTGCGGCTTTGATCGCCGAACCACATGCCGTGGACCTGGGGGATGGTGGCGTGGCTCTCGTCGACGAAGAGGAGAAAGTCGCGAGGAAAGTAGTCGAGCAATGTGGGCGGAGGCTCGCCGGGCAGGCGGCCGGAGAAGTGGCGCGAGTAGTTCTCGATGCCATGGCAATAGCCCATGGACTTGATCATTTCCAGATCGAAGCGGGTGCGCTGGTGGATCCGCTGCGCCTCGACCATGCGGCCCTGGGATTCAAGCTCGGCCACTCGTTCGTTGAGCTCGGCGACGATGGTGGTGATGGCCTCAGCGCGGCGCTCGGGCTGCACGACGTAATGGCTTTTGGGATAGATGGGGAGGCGCGAAAACTTCTGCTTTACGGTGCCGAAGAGCGGGTCGATTTGCGAGAGCGACTCAATCTCGTCGCCGAAGAGTTCAATGCGGTATGCGGTCTCGTCGTAGGTGGGGAAGACTTCGATGATGTCGCCGCGGACGCGGAAGGTGCCGCGGCGGAANNCCGAGGCCGTAGATGCAACTGACGGAGCTGATGATGATGGAGTCGCGACGCTCGAAGAGCGAGCGCGTGGCGGAGAGGCGGAGCTTGTCGAGCTCCTCATTGATAGTGGCTTCCTTCTCGATGTAGAGATCGCCGGCGGGGATGTAGGCTTCGGGCTGGTAGTAGTCGTANNCGTAGTAGCTGACGAAGTATTCGACGGCGTTGCTGGGGAAGAACTGCTTGAACTCGTGGTAGAGCTGGGCGGCGAGGGTCTTGTTGTGGGCCAGGATGAGGGCAGGGCGGTTGGACTGTTCGATGACCTTGGCCATGGTGAAGGTCTTGCCGGAGCCGGTGACGCCGAGCAGGACCTGGTGCTTTTCACCGGCGGCCAGGCCGTCCATGAGTTCTTCAATGGCGCGGGGCTGGTCGCCCTTGGGTGTGTATGTGGTGACCAGTTGAAAGTCCATAAAGGGATTATACGCTAGAGGCGAAGATTGGGCGAAGAAAGCAGCGACCAGGGACTAGGGACCAGGGGCTACGGACCAGGCGCGCTGATACGCCGGCGTGGACTGAAATGTTCGCCTATAAGGTTGCACGTAAACGCTAAAGGTTCGCTTAGAGGGTTGCGATTTTGCGCGGATGTTCGCCTATAGGGTTGCACTTTTTTGAGGGGTTAACCTTACAAGGTTGCGGGTTTGGCGAATTGGCTGCGAACAAGGTTCCGAAAGAAGTCAAAGGGTTGTATAGAACTGCCCGACTAATTCTTATAAAGCGATTTACTGGAGAGAGAAAGCGGGTTTTAGCGATCAAAATGAGGGTTTTTCTGCGTTTTTCCCGACTGTGGGGGTGGAGAACAGTGAATAGGGAATAGGGAACAGGGAGTAGAAAGGCTGCTCGGTTGAAGGTGTGCACTCCCCGGTCTCAGAATCGAGAACTGGGGCACCCGGGCTGCTGCAGGTACACGGAGTTCTATTCGATTGGGAGAACCCCCGGCTTTGCCGGGGTGGCAGTAGAAGTTTGACGTTTACGGGAGTCGCTCCCTTTTGTGTTTTTCCATACTTCTCGCAAAA
>PKXI01000346.1 GCA_003133425.1 Acidobacteriaceae bacterium | reverse complement strand
CGACTTTGGTTCCGCTCTAAAGCCACGACCTTTCAAAACTGCGACAGGTTCAAAATTTATCTTAAGGAAATTCCGCTTCTCTAGCCTTCGAACGATAACTGGGCTGAAGCAAAGAGAGATGGCGCCGGTTTGGGCTCTGAGGCAAGTTCGTAGACGAGGCGCTCGAGGACCAGGCGTTTGTCGGGCGGGGAGGAGCGCAGTTCGAGGTCTGCGCGGGCGACGAGGCGGAGGGCGTGGGTGAGTTCGCGGCGGCTTTTGTAGCGGCGGGCCTGGCGGATGAGATCGTCGGCGGCAAAGGGCGGCATGCGGAAACCCTGCCACAAAGCCTGCCAGATGGCGCGCGAATCGCGGACATTCTTTTCCAGAATCACGAGCATCTGGCGGAAGGTGCGGGCCAGCATGTAGAGGTGGCCGATGGCTGCATCTTCGCCGGCGTCTGAGCTGTTCAGCAGACCCTGGAGCAGGGCCAGCGCGCGGACGCGATCGCGAGCACTGATCGCATCCGTGAGTTCGTAGAGTGAGCGTTGTTTGGCGCCGAGCACCATGGTTTCTACATCGCCCAGCGTGAGGCGGCCGCGGCCCAGGGCGTAGAGCAGAAGCTTTTCCAATTCAGACGAGACGAGCATCATGTCGGCGCCCAGGGCGTCTACCAGCTCGCGAGCGGCGTCGGGATCGATGCGGACCTGCGACTCCTGTGCCGTGGCGACAGTCCAGCGCATTGCATCTTCCTCGCTGACGCGGGCTAGCTCGACGATACCGCAGTGTTCGCCAAGAGTTTCTGTGAGGCGCTCGAAGCGGTTCTTGTCGTCCATGTCCATGCGGCGCGAGTCGGAAGGGATGCGGATGAAGTCGGCGATGAAGAGGATGAGCGCCTGAGGGTTGGGCGAGCGGAAGTAGCGATCGAGCGCGGCAAACTCATCTTTCTTTGCGCCGCGCGTGTAAAGCTGGCGCACGTTGCGCACAAAGATTACCTGGAAGGGCGCCATGAGCGAGGGCGTCTGGGCGCGGTCGAGCACTTCGAAGATCGACGTCGTGGTCAGGTCGAGATCGGAGAGGCAGAAATCTCTCAGATCGGACGGCACAAAGGCCTTGAGGACGGCGGCGCGGCAGCGATCCAATAAGAAGATTTCATCGCCGGCCAGCACGTAGCCGGGTCTGAGCGGACCGTTGTTGGCCGCTGCAGCTTCGATTTCAGCGACAAAGCGGCCTACGGCGGCGAATCCTGCGCCCCAGCGCGCGCCCGTCAAAGCGCTAGTCTCCGTTCAGCGCAGCCTTTGAATGCGTGGATCATGCGGCTCCAGAATATCCTGTGCGGCGTGTCGAGGCCAGTCCCGACAAAGACGAGCTGTCGGAAATTGTTGCGGCTTTGGGTTGGGATTCGTCAGTTCTTCGCTGCGGCTGAGGATTCAGAGGCCCTCGAGCACGTCGGCTACGAGCTGGCGGGCGAAGGCTTTGGAGAGGCGGTCGATGGCGGCCGGGTCTTCCTGAATGAACGTTGCCAGGTCGGTGGTGGATTGGTACTGCTCGCGGAAGACATAGTTGCCGTTCTGGTAGAGAACGCGGCCGTCTGGACCGTTGAGCGTAACGGAAACGACGATTGTGATGAGGAAGCTGGACGACTGCTGCGTGGACGAGTTGTAAGTGAGCGGCGCTACGGCTTCTTTGAGGATGGTGCCGTGCAGCACTGCGCCCGCATCAGGGGCTGCGCCAGGAGTCACGCGGAAACGGGTACGGGAAGCAAACTCACGAATCACCGCGTTGGTCATCGCTGTTTCAGTGCGGTAGGTCTCTGTGCGCGTGGCGAAGAGCGGCACGGAGAGCGTGTGCAGGTCTGCGCGCAGATGAGTGGCGGCGCCGAGAGTGTGATATCCGCATCCGGAGACAGTGAGCAGGACGGCGGTAAAGAACGCTGGAGCGAACAGGCGCATGACTCATCTTAACGCGTAGCTGCACCCAGAATCGCACTCAGATCCAGGCGGTGGCCAGCATGCCGATGCGAACCGGGGAGAGCTTGAGGCCGTCGGCGCGGTCCTTGAAGTAAAGGTCGTTGAGGCGGTCGGAATCCACCTGCTCGAAGCGGTGGAATCCGGCGCGGCGCAGTTCACTTTCCAGCTCGTCGGCCGCGAAGAAGAGGCGGAAAGGCTCACCGGCAGCGGCTACGCGTTCGGATAGTGTGTTGAAGACCTGGCGTCGCTTGGGGCTCAGCGTGTCGGGCGCGAAGACGTAGTCGAAGGTGACGGCGGTGCCGGCGGGCAATTGGCCGATGGTGGCGAGTGTGGATCGAAAGGCATCAAGCGTGAGGTAGGGGACGACTCCAAGCCAGCCGAAGAACGCTGGGGAGCTGGCGTTGAAGCCCGCCTCGGCGAGGCCCTCGGACAGCGTTTTGTGCTCAAAGTCCAGCGGAACAAAGGTGAGGTTGGCTGGGATGCCGACGTCGGCTTCGGCGAGCATGTCGCGCTTCCACTGCTGGGTGGCGGGAAAATCCACTTCAAAGACTCGCAGCGACGGAAATGGGTTGCGATAGGCAAAGGTGTCGAGGCCGGCACCGAGCACCACATACTGATTGACCCCCTGCGCAACAGAGGCTGCCAGGCGGTCTTCGGCATAGCGGCTGCGGGCGGCCATGAAGAGGCGAAAATCGCGCGCAACCTTGTGCATGGCGCGTTCCATGTCGCGGGCGAATCGGTTGCCGACAAGGCGCACGGCAATGGGGTCGTCGAGAACGCGAGGCTGGTCGATGAGCTGGTGGGCGGCGCGGCGAATGGCTACTTTCAGGGCTGTCCTGCTGGCGCGGCCGGTCTGCATTCCTCAAGTCTAGAGCGAAACCAGAGTTCGTGTGCCCTGTTGAGCCATTTGCGGGGTCGCCGCTCCCTGGTGGTCGCGTCGACTTGAGGCCTATCGCTTCGCGGTATAGTAACTCTGGTTTCGCTGTAAATGCCGGTCAAATCAGCGCTGCGGGGCGGGGCCGCGTACCATATTTTTCATGAGCTGGATTGGATGGGCGCTTCTTTCGGCGGCGTTTGCCGCGGCCACCGCATTGCTGGCCAAAGTGGGCGTGGAACATGTGGACTCGAACCTGGCCATGGCGCTGCGCACCAGCGTGGTGGTGGTGTTTGCATGGGGCATTGCGCTGGCGCTGGGCAAACACGGCGAGATTCGTGCGCTCGACAGGCGGACGCTGCTTTTTCTTGCGCTGTCGGGGCTGGCCACGGGGCTGTCGTGGATCTGCTACTTCCGCGCATTGCAGTTGGGGCCGGCGTCGCGGGTTGCGCCGCTGGACAAGCTGAGCGTGCCGCTAGTGATGGTGTTTGCGTGGCTGCTGCTGGGGGAGAAAATGAATGCGCCCGCGCTGGTGGGCGGGGCGCTGATTACCGTGGGCGCTATTGTGATGGTGCTGGGCTGAAGGCCGCGGCCGCTGAAGACGCTTCCCTATACTGAAAAGAGAGACCGCGCAATCCATCCGCGCGTGAAGATCAAATGACAGCTCAGAACAATTCCGAAGCATCGCCCGGCTCACCGTCAGCCTCCCTGCAAGAGTCGGCGTCGGCACATCGGCGCATTGTGCTTACCGGCTTCATGGGGTCGGGAAAAACAACCGTCGGCCCATTGGTGGCGGCGCGGATGGGCTGGAGATTTGTGGATGTGGACGACGTGATTGAGGCTGAGGCCGGAGTACCGATTACCGAGATTTTTGCGAGTCACGGTGAGGCGGAGTTCCGCGAACGCGAGCATGCGACCATTGCGCGGCTGGCTGAGGGTAACTACCTGGTGCTGGCACTGGGCGGGGGGGCCATTGAGCATCCGAAGACGCGATCGCTGTTGCTCTCGACTCCGCGCACGATCCTGGTTCACCTTGAGGTGGAGCTGGCCACTACGCTCTCCCGCTGCGGGGGAACCGAACACACGCGGCCCATTCTGGCCGACCAGGCAAATCTGACCAGCCGCTATGAGCGACGACTGCCGCTTTACCGGACGGCGCATGTATCGATCGCTGTGGATAAACTGACCCCGGAGCAGGTCGCAGATGCGATTTTGCGGGCCGCACGATTGGGCTGAAAATTCGAGATTTAGCTTCCCCACTCCCCTAGCTTGGTATGATCGAAACAGGCGCATTTCCGTTCTGAGCAGTGCAGCCGAGGGCTTTATCCTTCCCAATGACTCCCGCTTCCCAGGCCGCCAATCCGGTAGACCTTCCCGTGCCCCCTGAAAACCTCGAGCATGGGCACATTCATGCGCACGTGCATGCGCCGCAGCCGGGGGCTACGGCCACGCTGATCCACGATCTGCGTGAGCTGTTCAAGGTGAAAGTTGTAGGGCTGGTGCTGGTTACGGGCTGGGGCGGCTTTTACCTGGGGTCGATGCTGTCGGGGATTTCGAGCGTCCAGCGTGGATTGCTGGATGCGCTGTTGGGAATCGGGCTGGTGTCGGCTGGAGCGGGCGCGCTGAATGAGGCGCTGGAGCGCAAGACTGACGCGCGCATGAAGCGGACTGCCGACCGGCCGCTGGCCGCGGGGCGCTTCTCATTGGCGCAGGGAATCGCAGCGGGACTCGGCTCGCTGGCGCTGGGGGCGGTGTGGCTGCTGCTGCACACCAACCTGCTCACCGTGGCGCTGGCACTGCTTACGGCCTTTACCTACGTTGCCATTTATACGCCGCTGAAGCGAGTGACCGCATTGGCCACATTCATCGGCGCGTTTCCCGGAGCCATGGGCCCGCTGCTGGGCTGGACGGCCGCGCGCGGACGCATTGAGTGGCAGGGCGTGGCGCTGTTTGCAATTCTTTTTGTCTGGCAGTTTCCGCACTTCATGGCCATCAGTTGGCTCTACCGCGAAGACTACGCTCGCGCGGGCATTCGCATGTTGCCGGTGGTGCAGCCCGATGGATGGTCCACGGTGGCCGAGGCGCTGTTTTTTGCAGTGGTCATGATTCCAGTGAGCCTCGTTCCGTGGCGGCTGGGCATGGCGAGCACTCCTTATGCCGCGCTGGCCGGCGCGCTGGGGTTGCTTTACCTGGCTTACACCATTCGCTTCGCAGGCATTCTGCGCACCAGCGATGAGACCGAGAGCCGCATGCTGGCGCGCGATCTGCTGAAGGTAAGCGTCCTCTACCTACCCCTTCTCTTCACTACTTTGATGGTCTGCGCCATCGCCAGGTAATAAGGAAGCGGAATCATGACGTCCACCGTCGCACCCCAATCGAGTACACGCCCCGCCATCGCCGCCATTCTGGCAATAAGTGTGGCTGCAACACTGTTTCTCTTCTGGCTGATTTATATTCATCCCGCGTCGGCAACGAGCGCGCAATACGCTTTTCTCCCCGCACTGAATGCGGTTCTCAACGGGCTGGCCGCCACTTCCCTGCTGATCGGTTACACGTTCATCCGGGCGCGCAAAATCAAGGCGCACCGCGCGGCAATGATTACGGCCTTTGGCTTTTCCACGCTGTTTCTGGTGAGCTACATTCTGCATCACGCGCTCCATGGCGATGTCCGTTACCCAGCTCACGCGGCGCTGCGCGGTGTTTACCTGCCGCTGCTGGCCAGCCACATTGTTCTGGCGATCGTGGCGCTGCCGATGGTTTTGGTTACGTTCTTTTTCTCGCTGAGCGGGCGGATTCCTCAGCACCGCAAGGTCGCGCGCTGGACGTTTCCTTTGTGGCTGTACGTTTCAGTGACCGGCGTGATCACCTACGTGATGCTACGCCTGGCGCAAGGATAAAGGACTTATGACAACACGTCCCCTGAAGCCTGAAGCGAACCAGCCAGTTCAACCCATTCTCGCCCAGCCCGACGACGGAACGCGGCAACTGCTGCAGTGGGGCGGGTCGATGGTGGGCGCGGGCCTGCTGGCCGCTGCGCTGCTGGAGACCGCGCTGGGCGGCTTTTCGCATACCGGCGCCAGCACTAACTCCGGGTGGTTCGCCCTGATCGTCGCGCTGATGTGCATCCCATTTGGCGGGTTGCTGCTGGCTTTGGGCGTGGCCAAGTGGCTGCGCAACCGGCGAATCGCACACGGGCGCTAGTCCTCTGTTATTCTTTGAAATTACGGGAGTGAACGAACATGGCAAAGAGCGTTAACAAAGTCATCCTTTTAGGGAATGTGGGCAAAGATCCGGAGATTCGTTCCACCCCCGGCGGCACCATGGTGGCCAACTTCTCACTTGCCACCAGCGATCGCTTTCAGGACCAGCAGGGCAACTGGCAAGACCGCACCGAGTGGCACAACCTTGTGGCCTTCAAGCGCACTGCCGAGATCATTCGCGATTACGTGAAAAAGGGGTCGAAGCTGTACGTCGAGGGCAAGATTCAGACGCGCACCTGGGACGACAAGGATGGCGTAAAGCACTACAAGACCGAGATTCTCGTGAACGATCTCTCGCTGCTGAGTGGCCGCGAAGAGGGCTCGGGCGGCTATAGCCGTTCGACGAGTTCATCGAGTTCGGCAGCCAGCTTTGACCAGCGCCCGCCCGCAGGGCAGGACGATGTAGCGCAATCGGCCGAGATCTCAGACGACGACATACCGTTTTAGTATTACAACGTTAAGTAT
>PKXI01000349.1:3648-7827 GCA_003133425.1 Acidobacteriaceae bacterium | reverse complement strand
ATTATGCGAGACTCAGTAGGCTCCATCTGGGTCATTTCCTTCATATATGACGTGGTTCTTTTTAGGGATGTCGCTTCCGTGCCGGGCTTTGCGGAAATTGGTTGGCCCGGAAAAACTGTGGCGCTATTAGTTGTCGCCGTATCGCTCTTTCTCTTCCGGCTTCTGCCATTCCTAGCGGTTTATCGAGGGGCCTCGGTGCTCTTCGAAGTTCAGCCGGTGCAAGGGGAGCAAGAGAACGCTCAAGGATGTACCAAGGAGATTGGAAATGGATGAAAGCGATGGACTCAGAAGGCAGGTAAAGATTCTCACGATATGCGTAGCGTCTTTAACAGTGGCGGTCATCGGGCTGTTTGGATTAGTCGAGCGGCAACGGCTCTACGCTGATACCTGGCCAAGCGCCAATCTTGGCGAGCTCAAAGTGAAGAAGCTCACGGTTGTCGGGGATGACGGGGTTTCGAGGGTCTTTATACAAACATCAGATGGCTCGCCGACTATCGCTTTTCTAGATAACGATCACAAACCGCAGTTGATTCTGGGAGTCTTTGAACATGGTCCTGGTTTGATAGTGGGGAAGACAGATGACATGCACGCAATAATTACACCGGACTCGGTTAGAGTTGGAGACAGCACAAGAAGCCTCCTTCTGAGCGCGGAAAAAGAGGCACCGTATCTGCTTATCAGCACGGGTGATAAGACGTTCAACACAGTAATCCTTCCTGGCGCAATCGAGTTGGGAGACGAATCAAAGAAGGTGATTAAGCTCGAGAGCAATGCTCCGTCGGTTCTTGTCCAGGACGATGAGGGCTATTCAACGGCGATTGGGAAGTGGTCAGTCTCAAACGGGGCGGGCGGCACTCGCACGGTGACTCCCGCTTCGACCCTCGTCGGATTGAGCAAGCAGAACGTGACTACGTGGCCGCTTATTAAAACTAACACTAAGAAATGAGTTGCTCAGACGCCGGATGCTCTAATGGTCAGCCTGAGCGAGGTCAATTGCGCCCCATGAACAAACACCAAGAACAATTCCTTAAGGATGAGTTTTTCAGCCTCACCCTCATGGCCACAGTGCAAAGGGCTCACGTCTATGTGCCCAATGCGAATCCTGACTCGAAATGGAAGTTTCAGACGGCGCTTCGCTCGTCGCTGGAGCGAGTTGGGGTTTCGTACTATGGGCCCGTTTCCGAGGAGGATCACATTCGAAACATTGCCACTCTGTCCGAAGAACTTTCTGCTGACCAAGCGGACGTACTCGCGGGCGGGTGTTTTCGAATCGGGACGGCTCAGAGGCCCTTAACCTCCATCTCAAGTATCTTTGGTGTCTTGGAAAAATACCCGCCCCACCCCACTGTCCGTTTGATTCTTGGGTGATTGCGAGATTGCCGGGGTATCAAGGCCCAAGTTGGACGGCGATAAATGACCTAGCACAGTACCGTAACCTCGTGGCAGTAGCAAAGGCAAAAGCTGGCGGCATCTCCCTCGCGGAATGGGAGCTTCAAACATACAACGACGCGGTTAGCTAGCCACGCCTCCCTCAGGGGCTAAAGCCCATTGATTTTAGGGGCTTTTCGGCACGGCCGAAGCCGTGCCCTTTCATAGCCAATGATATTCGACGCCGATCGCTATCAACGCCAATCCCTTCCTCGGACCTACTTCCACTCCCGCCACAGCGCGACGCCGCCGAAGATGCCGGATTGGTTGGAGACGATTTTTATGTTCTTGCCGGGGTCGAAGGTAATTTTTTTTGTGTTGCCGCCTCCGATGTAGAGGTGGTCCCAGTTGAATGTGGCCGAGGTTTGAGCGATGGCCTGTTTGAGGAACTTGTTCCAAGCCTTCTTGCCAAACTTGTCGAGGCCGCGGCGGCCCAGGTAGTCCTCGTAGGTCTTGCTCTTCCACGGATGGTGGCCCAGTTCAAGGCCCGGGCACAGGTGGCCGTCGGTGAAGAGGGCGGAGCCCATGCCGGTGCCGAGGGTGAGCGTGAGCTCGACGCCTTTGCCGCTTACGGAGCCATAGCCTTGTACGGCAGCGTCGTTGGCGATGCGGACGGGCCTCTTCCAGCGCTTTTCGAGCTCGGCCTGTAGAGGGAAGCCCATCCACTTGGGGTGCATGTTGGCGGCTGTGTAGGTAACGCCACGTTTAATGACGCCGGGAAATCCGGCCGAGACGCGGTCGAAGCCGGAAAACTGCGCACGCAACTTGTCCAGACCCTTGAGCAGGGCCAGGGGCGTGGGCACGGCGGGGGTTGGGACGCGCTGGCGGTCGCTGACCGGCTTGCCGTTGCGATCGAGCAGCATGGCCTTGAGGCCGGAGCCGCCTATGTCTATGGAGAGCGTGACGGGGCCGGCGATGGGTTTCTTGGCGCTCTTCTTGGCGCCGGACTTTGCGCTGTGCTTGGGGGAGGCGGATTTTGCGGGTTTGGGAGTCATCAGGAGGAATTGTAATGCGTAGAGGTGGGAAGTGGAGAAAAGGAAAATGGAAAAGGGAGTAGGGAATGGAGAGACGGTTTCATTTCGCTTCGGGGTAACCGAGGTTCGACGCGATGAATCTGCGCGGAACCTGGAGCCCCGACGCTTCCCTGGTTCGCCCAAGAAAAAGGGCGGCAGGTTGTTTCCTGCTGCCCCCGGGTGTGGTTGTGAGTCGCTAAGGCTGCGATTGACACCTATTTCTGTTGGCTCGGACCGTTGTGTTTTTCGCGGTAGATCTGGCGGCTGGTGCGGTTCTCTTCCCGATTCACCTGCGCGAGCTCGGAGCCGGTGAGTTTTCCGCCGTTCGCAGCGCGGTCGGCGTGGATCTGCTGATTGATGCCTTTCTGGTTCTTTTCAGCGCGTGCTGCCTCGCCGGCTGTCATCTGGCCGCTGCGAATGCCCTGCGCAATGCGGTCCTGCTGATTTTCCTGGCGCGCGCCTACTTCGCCTTTGTAGTTCTGCTGCGCGGCGTTGTGCTTGTCAGCGTAGATTGACTTGTTGAGCCTGGCCTGCTGTTCATTGACCTGCTGGAGCTCGGAGCCGGTGAGCTTGCCGCTATTGTCCTCGCGGTCGTCTTTAATTTCGCGGTTCAGGTTGGCTTCGCGTGATTCGAGATTCGAGGTCTCGCCGGCGGTGAGCTGGCCTGAGGAGACGCCGTTGGCGATGCGGTCCTGCTGATTCTCGCGGCGGGCGTTGACTGTGTTGGGGTCGTTGGGCTGGGTGGCGGGAGCCGATTGTGCAAAAAGCGCTCCTGTAAGCAGAGTGGACGCCGCGGCAATCATTAAAAAGCGTTTCATAGGGAATCTCCTCGATATATCTAATTAGGCCTCTGCATCGCAGCGCCGTGATATCAAGCGAAACACGGGGTTGCCTGGGATGTCGCGAAAAAAGCATTGAGGCAGATGCAACTAAAGTGTTATGCGCGCGTGGAAACTGGGGGGAGAAGGGAGCGGATTTGCACTGTCGCGGGAGATTCGCCGCATCCCCTACACTGAAGGTTGCCCTCCATGAGTGCCTATTGCGAAGTCGCATTGCCGGTGCCGTTGGACCACACGTTCACCTACGCGGTGCGCGAGGGGCAGCGTCCGTTGCGTGGGGCGCGGGTGATTGCGCCGTTCCGCAATGAAAAGCTGATCGGTGTGGTGACCGGGCTGAATGCCAAGGCTCCGGCAGACGTGGAGATGCGGTACCTGGAAGCGGTGCTGGATGAGGAACCGCTGCTGAGCGAGCAGTTGCTGGCGCTGGCGGAGTGGATGGCGCAGTACTACCTGGCTCCGCTGGGCGAGGTGCTGCGGGGGATGCTACCGCTGATGGCGGAGGTGCGCCGGACGTTGTATTACCGCATTACCGATCTGGGGCGGGATGTGCTGGCGAATCGGGTGGAAGGGGCCGCGAATTCCCAGGTCGCAAAGGCGGGACCTGGGGCACCCGGCCCTCGAGTGGCAGGTTCAAAACGGCGCGGGAAGTTGTCGCCGGAAGAGCTGGACCTGGAGCTTCGCGTTTTGACGCGGCTGGCCGAAGGAGAAGCGATAAAGGTGTCGACCTTGCGCACGGCTACCGCGGCCACGCTGCCGGTGCTGGCTGGCCTGCTGCGGAAGAAATGGATTGCGCGCGAGACGATGGCCGTGGAGCGCGATGCGCGTCGAACGGAGCGGTTTGCGGTGCTGGTTCCCGAGGCACGGCTGCCGTCGCTGACTGAGAAGCAGCAGGCGATTCT
>PKXI01000349.1:0-3633 GCA_003133425.1 Acidobacteriaceae bacterium | reverse complement strand
GAGCCGTTCAAGCTCAACCCGCCGCAACTGGATGCGCTGGCCAGCGTGGTGGCGTCCCTAGGTGGATTCAAGCCGTTCTTGCTGCATGGCGTGACGGGTTCGGGGAAGACGGCGGTATACCTTGAGGCGATGCAGAGGGCGCTGGATCGAGGGCTGGCTTCGATCTTGCTGGTTCCCGAAATTGGGCTCACGCCGCAGACGGTGGGGCTGCTGGACGCCGCGTTTGGAGATCGCGTGGCGCTGCTGCACTCCGCGCTCACACCGGAAGAGCGCAGCGAGCAGTGGCGGCGCATCAAGAGAGGAGAGGCGCGCATTGTTGTGGGAACGCGGTCAGCCATCTTTGCGCCGACGCCGGACCTGGGACTGATTCTGGTTGATGAAGAGCACGACCAGAGCTACAAGCAGGAGGAGACGCCGCGCTACAACGCGCGCGACGTGGCCGTGATGAGGGCCAAGCTTGCGGGCGCAGTGGTTGTGATGGGCTCGGCCACGCCATCCCTTGAAAGCTGGCAGAATTCCGCGCAGGGAAAATATACGCGCATCGAGATCAAAGACCGGGTAATGAACAGGCCGTTGCCCGAGGTGGAACTGATCGACATGCGACGCGAATTTCAGGAGACGGGCAAGGAACAACTTTTTTCGCGGTCGCTGATTGAGCAGACCAGCACGGCTCTCGAACGGGGCGAGCAGGCGCTGATTCTGCTGAATCGGCGCGGCTATTCCTTTGCCGTCATCTGCAGGGCGTGTGGCGAAAAGCTGGAATGCCAGAACTGCGCCATTGCACTGACGCATCACAAGCCGCCGGCGGACGAAGCCGACATTGCGCGTGCAGGGCAGCGGTTGGAGTGCCACCTTTGCGGCTACAGGCGGATCATCCCGGCGCGTTGCCCGAAGTGCGACAGTGAACATCTCTACTACCTGGGCGCGGGCTCAGAACAGGGAGAGGCCCGGCTGACGGAGATTTTTCCCAGCGCACGCATCGGCCGAATGGATCGCGATACGGTGCGCGGGCGCTACGACCTGGAGCGGCTGCTGGCACGTCTGCACTCAGGCGAAATCAATTTGCTGGTGGGCACGCAGATGATCGCCAAAGGGCACGATATTCACGGCATCACGCTGGTGGGCGTGGTCGGCTGCGATCACGCGTTGTCGATGCCGGATTTTCGAGCGGCGGAGCGGGTGTTTCAACTGATGACGCAGGTCTCGGGCCGTGCGGGGCGCGGCGATTTGCCTGGGCGCGTGGTGGTGCAAACGTATTATCCGGATCACTACGCGATTGTGGCTGCGACTACGCACGACTACGCGAGCTTTGCGGAGCGGGAGCTGAAGTACCGGCGCTGGATGCACTATCCACCGTTTGGCGTGCTGGCGAATGTGCTAGTGCAGTCAGCGAAATTGGAAGAGGCGGCGGGGTGGTCGTCTCTTCTTGGCAAGTACTTCGTCCAAAACCAGGACAGCGGAGCTGTGCGTGTGCTGGGCCCGTGCACAGCGCCGATCGCGCGCATCAAAGGCGTGTACCGTTTCCATTTGATTTTGAAGGCCGGGTCGCGCAAGGCGTTGAACGCGGCGCTGCGGGGGATGTTGGCGCACGCGGATGAAGCCGGGATTCCGCGGCGCAACCTAGTGGTGGATGTGGATGCGCTGCGGCTGATGTGAGGGAGACAGCGGAGTTAGCCCTTCGCGGCAGGTTAGCCACGCTTCGCGCGTGTTGGCGGTGTTGGCTGGTGGTGGATCGAACTGCAGTGGTATCCCACCCTTCCCGCAAAATGCGCGGGAAGGATGGGGCACCCAGCTTGAATGGGGCACCCAGCGGACTTGGCGGAGCCAGCGATTAGCGGCGTTTCCGAGCGAGTTCAGCTCCTCGGCTTGCGGCGCTTCTTTCTTGCTGCATTGCGGGCTTTGAGAGCGGCTTTTTTTGCGGCGGCTTTGCGGCGGCGGACTTCTTCTCTTGAGTACATGGTGCCGCGGCATTTGTTAGCGCCACAGTTGCAGATGGCCTCATCTGCTCCGCCGTCGTAGAGGCAGTAGTCGTAGGTGATCTCCTCGGCGGGGGAGATGTTGCGAATGGCCCTAATCCAGACACGGCCGTCTTTTTCTTCGGTTTCGCAGTTGGGGTCGCAACTGTGGTTGATGAACATCGCGGTGGCGTGGCCGTCGATGACGATCTCGCCGTCACCCAGTCCAAACAGGTAGGTGATGGGCGAGTCCTCGTAGCTTGCGTCGGCTTGCGCCTTGCTGAGGCGGTGGCCGGTGTATTCGGTGACGCAGGTGCCTCTCCGAATCTCGGTGGTGGTGTAGCAGCCGGCAGCGTGGATAGCGGAAGAGCGGATGATCAATCCCATGCGAGTGTGCGATGCTTTCCTTTGGCGCAATTTGTGCTGCGGCATGTCCAGGTTCGGGCTGATTCGCGGTTCCGTATTACGCCGGAAGAACGGAAGGCCTGGAAATGCCTTATGGCCGCATCCTAACATTGATAGCCTAAAGATGGAGTGAGGGGATTCGCGATGAAGTGGGGATTTGGGATTGCGCTGGTGATTGCGAGCTGCCTGGCGGCGGCGCCGCGGCTGATTGCGCAGACCCAGGGCAACAACGGAGCTGGGCAGAACAAGACGGACGATAAGGCGCAGAAACCCGCGGACCAAGAGCCTCAGAAGACCAGTCCACAGGGCGGTTCCAATCCCTTTCCTGAAAACACTGAGTCGGTTCCGGTGCTGCCGACAAAGCTGACGCCGGATGTGCCGGTTGGAACATTCAGCGAATCGGAGGGCGACCGGGTGTCGTTGCCCGGAGACGATCTGGACCCCGTACGAAGTCCCGACGATTCTGCGGCGCCCGCCATCAACGAACAGCAGGAGTCGAGCTCCAGCGTGAACAACCTGGACACTTTGCTGCCGGGGTCGGGCGACGACGAGACGGAAAAAAGGAAGGGGAAGAAGGGTGGCGACCTGAAGGACGCGCCCAAGGAAACCGCGCAGCAGGACATCAGCGTCGGCAAATATTACATAGACAACAAGAACTGGAANNCAAGAAAGAGCCTACTCACCAGGAGGCCGCCGCAGAGGACATCAGCGTGGGTGGCTATTACCTGGATAAGAAGAACTGGAGGGCGGCCTTGTCGCGCTTCCAGTCGGCGATGGTGCTGGCTCCCGAGGAGCCGGAGGTCTTCTGGGGACTGGCCGAAAGCGCGCGGCATCTTGGAAATTTTGCGGATGCGCGGGCTTACTACCTGAAGGTGATTGAATACGACCCGGACAGCAAGCACGCGAAGGAAGCGAAGAAAGCTCTGGAAGACCCGAAGATCGAGAACGCGAAAGCCGCGCCAGATGGGCAGAGGGCGGAGAAGCCGCAGTAAGGGCGGCCTGCTAAAAGCCGGCCAGGTGNNAGATAGGCGTCGATGATCGTCTGTCCCCACAAGTCGCTGACGATTCCACCGATACAGAGGAAGGTTCCAAGCGGGAGCTTGCTGGTGGCCCAGCTATCGGGGTCCGTTCGCGCAGATGGAACTGCGAGCAGCACAAGAGCGGCAACGGAACCCAGAACGGCCCCCATGGCAAAGGCGAGCAGAGCGCCGGGGAGGCCGAGCCAGGCTGCAAGAAGGGCCATAAGCTTGGCGTCGCCGAGGCCAATGCCTTC
>PKXI01000441.1 GCA_003133425.1 Acidobacteriaceae bacterium | reverse complement strand
CCCCGGCCGAAAGCGCTCTAAGTTGCTCCGCTGCAATGAAAGTTGAACTTTACTTCGGTCCCGTCGCCGCAAGCGGTGGCAGCTTGCTGACGGCAGCGACGGGCAACTCCACGGCGCCAACCTTGTTCGTGGTTTCGTCGTGAATGCCGATGCGCAGGAAGAATTCCCCTTTCACGGGCACGCTGATGTCCTGATGGAATCGAATGCCGCTCTTCAGCAGCCCGGCGTATTGATCCGCGGGAACGTCTGTATGGATTCCGCCGCCCGTTGAATTGAGAAGGACGCCGTCCGCGTCGTAAACAAAGATCATGGCCACGAACGCGCAGTGGTGAACACCGGCGGGGGTGGCTGTGCAGCCGAGGTCGGCCGTATTGATGCCAAACTGCACGGTAAAGCGCTGGTACGGCCCCTTTGTTTTTGGTCCGGGCTTATTCCCCGGCGCCACATCGGGTTCGGTAGCGGAAACACTGGGCCTGACGCTGGTCACCAAGGTGATCTCCGTAGGGTCGGGGCCGCCTCGCGTCATGGCGGCCCGCATGGCGCTGTAATCAGGAGCCTGGCCATTGCTGGTGACCGCGGGCTCGCCGTGGCGCTTGGGCGCTTTCGGATCGTCGGCGAAGTAGCCGCGGCGATAGGCAAGGTTGAGCCCCTTGCGGGCCAGGTTGACTTGAATCTTACGGTAGTCGCCATTCCATTTCTGGTTAATGGGCGTATAGGTGAGCGTGTAGTAATTGGAGCCGGCCTGAATTGCCTTTTCGATGGCCTCCTTCAGTCCGTTGGTGTTCACATAGGCTTCTCCGCCGGTAGCCTCGGCCATCTCCTGCATCGTGCCATGCTCGTCGGCGGTCTGCTGGAAGAATTTTGCCTGATCTTTGCCAAAGTTGCCGGGGCTCCTGACATATTGGCGGCCGGAGTTGCCGGCGTTTAACATTGGCGCGCCCATCAGGCCCCGGGCGTCGATGGGATAAACGGCGACTTGGCCGCGGGACAGCAGTTCGGTTGTCTCGCGAAACTCATCCGCGGATGAGGCGACGACGCCGAAAGGATTCTCAAGGTCGCCGTCGGGCATGATGTTGATAGGGAACGAGCCGGAAAACCAGATGAGATTCTTGCGGCCGGGCAGACCGCTGAGATAGCGGCCCAGCAGGTTGAATGCATCCAGCGTCATGCGCGCACGAAGCTGCAGTTGGAAGGACTGCGTTTCGGCCTCGAATTGCTGCAGGTCGGCAACCATCTGGGCGTAGCTGGGGTCGTTGCCGAGGGCGGCTGGAGCGTCTTCTGCCATGTCCATCATCGGGTCGTCCGCGCCGGGGTTGTCGCCGTTCACGACATCGGTCATCACAGCGGAACCCCTCGGCAGACCTTTCTTCCCATTCAGGACGGCGCGCAGAAGCTCAGGATCCGAGGTGAATCCCTGCAGCAATACGATCTTCGTGGTAAGGCCGAAGATCGCCATGCGCGTGCCGGGGTGCGCCTCTTTCAGATACTTCAGCATCTGGTTTCGGACGTCGGCCTGTGCAGTCATTGGTGTGTTCAGCGTATCGAGCAGGAGTACGTTGAGGGCGCTGTTTGCGGGCGTGACGGAGTAGTTGGTGAATGTGCCGGGAGGGAGCTTGGGCAGCGGGGGCAACTGCGGGCCGGTCTGATCGGAGATATGCTCCTCAAACGTCTTGATCGCTTGCGCATGGCCGCTCTCAACCACAGTGAAATCGGCCTTGGCGAGCTTGTGGACAGGATTATGTTGTGCGTCGCTCACCACCACATCCACTACGACAAGGTTCGTGTTGGCCTGGATGGTGGAAGCGGGTGCCTCGGTGGGCGACTGTCCTGCTGCGAGTGTCGGCACCAGGATGGACGCTGCGGCGAAGGCACAGAGCAATATGCGCATGATAAGACGGGCCCCAAATTGAACTGGCGATTATAGCACTCACACAGACTTCGAAAGAGAGACCTGCAGGCGAGGAGCGCTGGATTGAACACGCCGGTATTCCCTCAGGAGCTGAAGCCTCGGGTTTATCTCCAGCCGCAGAATGGTACGGCTGACACCATGCCCATTCCTCTCACTGCGGTTGGGGCGCAGGTGCAGTTGCCGGCGGTGGAGCTGCTGTTGGTGGCGGAGCCGATGCTGGCGCGGCTGAGGGCGCCGCCGAAGAAGGTGGGGGCAGCTTGCTCAGGGCAGAGATGGGCAGTTCCACTGCACCAACCTTGTTTGTGGTTTCATCGATTACTCCGATGCGCAAAAACGACGCGCCAATTACCGGCACACTTATGTCCTGATGGAAATGAAAGCCGTTTTGCTGCAGCGAGGCGAACTTGTCGGCGGAGAAATCTGTACTTATTCCGCCGGCCACCGAATTGAGAAGGACGCCGTCTGCGTCGTAGACAAAGATCACGGCTTCCAAAACACAATGGTGAGCACCTTCGGCCGCGGGTGTGCACTCGACGTCGTGCGGGTCCATGCCGAGCAGGACGGTATAGCGCCGGTAGGGACCCTGTGTTGTTCCGATAATCTCATTTCCGGGCGCCACGTCAGGCTCGGTGTCGGCAGTCGCGGGCTTGATGGTGGCCGCAAAGATGATTTCCGTTGGCTCAGGGCCGCCCTGCACCATCGCCGAACGCATGGCGCTGTAGGCGGTTCGGTCGGCGTCGGCTCCTTCAGTTGTGACAGGCCGCGGAGGCGCTTTGGGATCGTCGGCGAAATAGCCGCGGCGGTAGGCCAGAGTCAGGCCCGGCTTGGCCGCCATCACCTGAATTCTCCTGTAGTCGCCCTTCCATTGCTGGTCGGTGGGCGCATAGGTGAGCGTGTAGTAGTTGGAGCCCGCCTGGACTGCCTTCTCGACCGCTTCCTTCAGGCCGTTGGTGCTCGCATAGACTTCTCCACCGGTGGCTTCGGCCATTTGTTGCATGGTTCCAGGCCCTTCCGCATTCTGCTGGGGAGCCTTCGAATTGTCATTGCCGGATGGGGCCGCGTTCCTGACATATTGCGGACGGGAGCCGGTGGAACTCGGCGCCGGCGCAGCTACCGCGACGTGGGCATCGATGGGATAGACGGCCACCTGGCTGCGCGCCATCAGCCCGGTTGTCTCGCGAAACTCATCCTCGGATGAGGCAACAGCGTTGAACGGATTCTCTAGATTGCCGTCGGGCAGAATGTTGATGGGGAACGAGCCGGAGAACCAGATAAGATTCTTGCGGCCGGAAAAGCGGCTGAGATAACGGCCAAGCAGGTTGAACGCATCCAGCGTAAGGCGCGCACGAAGCTGCAGTGGAAAGGACTGCCTGTCGGCGTCGAATTGGTCTATTTCGGCAACCAGTTGGTCTGAGGTGGGGCTATTGCCAAGTAAAGCCACGGCTGTTTCTGTCGCATCCGTCGACGAGTCGCCCGCAGCGGAGGTGTCGCCGTTGCCGGCATCGGTGGTCTCGGCGGAATCCTTCGTTACGTCCTCCCTCTCTTTCAGCACGCTGCTCAGAAGATCGGGGTCGGAAGCGAAACCCTGCAGCAAGACAAGCTTCGATGCAAGGCCGAAGATGGCCACGTGCATGCCGGGGCGGGCAGATTTCAAGTAATTCATCATCTGCTGCCGAACCGCCGCCTGGGCATTCATGGGCGTGTTGAGCACGTCGAACAGCAGAATATTCACGGCGCCGTTTGTCGGTGCACTCGTGAAATTGGTGAATGTGCCGGGAGGGACGTTGGGCGGCGTCGACAGCGGAGCGGCAGCATCCCAGGTGTGGTGCTCTTCAAACGTCCTGGTTGTCTGCGGGTGGCCGTTTTCAAGCACCACCAAATCGGCCGCGGTGAGATTGTGGACGGGGTTATGCTTGGCGTCGGTTACCACAACGTCGACCACGACCAGGTTCGGGTTGGCCGGCGCGGCCGGAACGGTGGGAGCTGGTTCCGTTGCCGGGGGGGACTGACCAGCCGCATGCACTGTCGCGCAGAGCACGGCTGCAATGAACGTGCGGAGAAACAGGCGTGTCACGCAACCGGCTCCTGGCTGGAGTACCGTGCGGAACTTATTGCACGGTGAGTTTCAACGACGCCGAATGCGACAACGATCCGGAAGCCGCAGTCACTGTTAAAGAATACCCCTGCGAATTCAGTTTTGCATTGCTGCCGCATCCGTTCAATCCCACGGCCAGGGCGGCGCCCAGAAGCGCAAGCACCGCAAATCTCTTCCATTGCCGAGCGGCCTTGCGCAGCCTGCCGGCAAAGGGCAGCAGGATGAGGCTCAGTGCCAAAGGCAGCGAGCCGCCGCCAAACGGCCGTGCCGGCTGTGCCAGCGCAGCCTTGCCGGGCAACTGCACCAGGAGGGTGACGGTAGTCGTTCCAGAGCCTGCCGTGACCGTGGCTGGCGAGAAGGTCGCCGTCGAATCCAGGGACAGTCCGACCACGCTCAACGTCATGGTTCCCGGCAGCGTCGAGCCGCCCACCGGAGTAATCACCAGCGGATAGGATGCTACTCCCGCGGCGGCCACGGTAACAGATCCGCTACCCGCCGGAGCCACCGTGAAGTCAACAACTTTTTCTGACAGTGCCCCGCTCGACGCAGGCCCATAGCTGGTGTCGCCGGAATAGACCGCTGTAATTGAGTGGATCTGGTTCGAGAGCGCGGTTGTGGTAAGGGTGGCAACGCCGTTCGTTACGGTGCCGGTTCCAATTTGCGTTCCGCCATCGTAGAAGGTCACAGTGCCGGTCGGCGGTGTCGCATACGAACTAATGGTAGCCGTGAAAGTAACCGCATTCGACATGAACACAGGGTTGGCGTTGGAGGTAAGCGAAAGCGCCGGAGTGGCCGGGACCACCGTGAGAGTCACGCTCGCCGTCGAGGTCGTGTAATGGATCGTATCGGTGGGGGTGAAGGATGCGGTCAGCGTGTGCGGTCCGACGCTGAGGACAGTTCCCGCGGACGGAGTGTAGCTGAAGCTTCCCGCCACAGGCGAACTTGCATTCAGCTGCGTTCCGCTCAACGCGGTTCCGTAAACGATGTTTGCCGGCGTAGCCCAGGTGATCGCGGGCGGCTGCTGGAACACAACCTGATCCGAGGCCGTTACATTGGATGAAAAATTCGGGCTGGACGCTGTGGCGACAATCGAACCGGCGGCGCCCGGACCGTAAGGCTGCACACTTACGGTCAGCGTTACAGAATCGCTTGCACTGGCGGCGATGCTGGTGGTTCGCGTACACGTCAGCGTACCCGGCGTGCATTGCCATCCACCGGTTGCATCCGTGAGGGCGGTGGCTGTAAGGCCCGTCGGCAGAGTGAGGGTCAAAATGACGGAACTATAGATCTGTGTACTCGCGCTAGTGTTGGTCACATTCACCGTGACCTGGTCGGCGCTGTCGCCCTGCTTGACGATCATCGGACTGGGGTTGAAGCCGATTGAGAGCGTTGGCACCACGACCGGCGTCACAAACGACGATAGATCGAACAGTGCGAATTCCAGCATCTCCTCCTGCGGGGTCATCGTAGTTGAGAAGGTACACTCGGCGGGATAGATAGCACCACCGCTGCTAGCGTTGAACACGTGGTACTCGTTGAACAACACCCGCCCGCATTGGTTGGCTGCGGGTGCACCAACTGGCGTGTTGAATGTCATCTGCATAATATCGCCGTTGGAATTGAGCGTTGCCCATGACTGTGTCGGCGGAATAATTCCACTGATGTCGTTTTTCAACGTATTGAGCTGAACCTGTCCAAATGTGGTTGTAGCACCCGCATTCTGAAGCCACTGTGCCAGGGTGGCGCCGTCGGTAAAGCCTGTGTTGATCGTGGCAATTCCGTTTGCAAGGGCCGTGTCGGGAACCCAATTGGCAACCGGCGGAAACTGCGAATTATAGGGCGCGGCGGGTTCCAGCCACGCAAAGCTGAAATGGGTTGCAAAGACGCGACCGCCGGAGTTCGCGTAGTTCAACAGATTGGTTGCGCCTGTCGGAGTGGCTTGATTACTCGGGGTTCCCTGGCAGGGAAACATCAGCACGTCGTAGCCGTTCATGGTGGCCGAATTACTCATCAGCGCGGCCTGCAGCGGAGTGGACGCATTGATTTCCGCACCGGGCGAACTGCTGCCCTTGTAAAGATGAATGTGCCCTGCCGGATTGACAGAGCCGTTGTCGTCGGTAAACTCCGTATCGGCAATGCCCATCTTGCGAAACACGCACTCAAAAGCATCCACGGAACCGGTGGCGATGGCAATCATCGGGATGTCGCCCTGCGTATGATCGGAAGGCATGTGCAGCGCAAGCCCGACAATCGGATCGGCCACAACCGTCTGAGGGAACTGCCGACGCCACTTGCCAGCCTGGATGACAATTGTGTAGCTGGCGTTTACGGGCACGTTGCCTATGGTGAAGGTTCCGTCTGCCGCGGTGTAGGTGAAGCCGACCACACCGGTTGGATCTGACGTGGTAAGGCACTGCACACCGGAAGGCAGCGGCGCCACTGCACCAGTGGTGACATAGACCAGCACATTGGGTAGGGGCAGTGCACTTGCAGTTGTTCTCGGATCGTAAACTGTGCCGCTGATCGTCGTGGTTTGCGCCAGTGCCTGCGCACCGAGTAAAGGCAGCACGAGCAGCAACGCCGAGACCGCACCCTTGAGCCGAACGGAGCAATTGAAAATGGCGGTAGGAATCGAGCGAATGGTGCCTGGATGAGCGGTCATGGCGAGGGATATCCTTTTCCACTAAAAGCCAGTCTGCTTGATCGATTTCTTACGCGCCTGAAAGGCGGCATTCATCGACAAGAAGAGCTACACGTACACGTCCGAAAAACCGTTAGAATCCCAGGAACCATACTATACAGCTTCCAATCGCGGGTTGTCCGCACGACAGTTTTCGCATCAGGACCGTGCGGCGCCCGGAAGGAATCCGGGGCCGATTACTTCAGTTTCGCCCAAGCGGAGAAGGCATTTTCAATCAGGCGGTTGCGAAGTGTCCGGCGCGGATCGGAAATGGGCTCGGGGTGGGCCGTTTGTGGGAGGAAGGCGGCCCCCAACCAGTACCGGTAATGCCCAACTGGCATAAAGGAACCAGGATGAGGCGACCAAATAGGCGGGCAAGGTTTATTACTGTTCACTTAATAATCCTGATGGCTTTGCAGATGTCGATCTTGGGCCGGGGCTTGACGTGGCGCGGGCGGAGCGGGAAGTTGC
>PKXI01000146.1 GCA_003133425.1 Acidobacteriaceae bacterium | reverse complement strand
GCACAAAACGCCGCTCCAATCGGAGCGGCGTTTTGGGGTCCTGCATTGCCACTGGCCTCCCAGAATGTCGTGGCCGGCGGGTTTTTCCACCGTACCTACTGCAGACATCCCCGGCCGGTTCATCCCTTTTTGAGGGCCGCTTCTTTGGCGGTTGCTCTTGCCGGGCGTCTGCTGTTCTTTGGCTGTCCAATCCTCCGAGGCAGCCG
Source organism: Acidobacteriaceae bacterium (assembly GCA_003133425.1). The sequence goes on along the minus strand of PKXI01000146.1, from coordinate 10,128 downwards.
GTACATCACTGGCACCCATCTAATAGCAATTGGGGGACCGTTTGAGACAGTGTTTGTTTTCAACTATTTACTTGAAATCTTCGACTTGAATTGTCTGGATTCTGGAAGCCGAAGAGGCGAATAATTCAGAAAACCATAGGAGCCTGTTTTCACCGCTGACATTTTGGGCAGAAATGGGTTCCGCGGCCGGCCAGCAGGATTCGGCGGATGGGGGTTTTGCAGTGCAGGCAGGGCAGACCGGTGCGCATGTAGACGCAGTGTTCGAACTGGAAAAAACCTCGCATTCCCTCCGCATCCACATAATCGGAGACGGAAGAACCACCCAGCCGGATGGCGTGCTCCAACACCTGGCACAGAGCGAGCCTCAGCCGTTCAAGTTCGGCCCTGGTGAGGCGCCCCGAACTTCGGCGCGGACGAATGCCTGCGTGAAAGAGGCTCTCGTCTGCGTAGATGTTTCCCACGCCTGACAGCAGAGTCTGGTTTAGCAGGGCGGCCTTGATGGCCAGACGCCGACCGCGAAATAAGGCGGCAAACTGCTCCGGAGCGATGGTGAGCGGCTCCGCGCCGGCTGCGGTAAAGGAGGCGCCGCGGCCCAGATCGCGGAACTCGAGACGGCCAAAGCGGCGCGGGTCCACAAAACGCAGTTCCCGGCCGCTTGAAAGGCTCAGGCGCGCATGAGTATGGGCGGCCACGAGAGCATCGGGAGTGGTTACGAGCAGGCGCCCGGTCATGCCGAGATGGACAATCCATTGTGCGTCGGGCGAATTTGAGGGGAGTGCGCCTTCCCTGGCCTTCCGGGCGGCAGAAGATCCGCCTGAGGGGTTCTCTGCAGAGCCCAACTCGCAGACGATGTGCTTTCCGGTTCGATGTACCGCCAGCAGCACACGTCCTTCAAGGCCAGTGGCCTGCGTGGCCGCAGGTGTTTTGAAAGGTTCCCGATGCCCGCCGAACCATACGTGAACGATGCGGTCGCCGCGTACCCGCTCGTGGACGCCGCGGGCAATCGTCTCCACTTCAGGCAATTCAGGCATTTGTTTATTGTAGGGGAGTGGTTATGCCGGGATTGCTCTTTGCGGAGCGATTGCAGACGTTCACGTCGTGCCTGGATTCGACGCCTTTGAGAGTCTCCGCTGGGACGGGTCTTTTCCGCAGCGTTTCCAGAGCGGTTTCGAGCTGAATGTTTGCGGTCGAGATGGGCTTCTGTGGTCTCCCACCCTTTCCGCAGCGGATCAAGAAGCAGGTTCTTCGACTCCGCTGCGCTTCGCTCGAAGGATGGGGCACGGGGTATCCGTGGAAGCACCGGCTGCGCGCGGGATCAGGATTGGATCGGCGGTCCCAAAACATCAAATAATCTGGAGGCGGTTTTCTGATCGCATGCGACCGAGCGGAGGCGGCGGCCCTGCGGGCCAAGGAAGCGTGGCGACAGCCGCAGCCAGCGACGAGTCGCGAGGTCATCGGCCGGAAGATGTCTCGTTAGCAGCTCATCGAACTCAGCAGGGTGCTGCGCAAACTCGGCGGGAATTGGCCAGATCAGGAATCTGCTGCCTGCTGCCAAAGGCTGAGGCGCAATCGGCTTTGCTCCTTTCGAGATGAATGCAGCGAACTCGAGTGGAGCCGAAGGAGATTGGAGCGGCGGAAGCAGGTCGGGGAGAACGCCGCGGTCGAGCATTTCTTTCACAATTGCCTGTGGAGCAACAGAGACGGCGACGGCTACCGGCTGGCGTTTGCGGATTTCATTTTTGAGGATGCGCAGGGCTTCATCGAGCGATGTCACCAGGAAATCGATGATGCCGTCGCGCATGGCCTGCCGGAGCGGGGCGGCGTCGGCCGAGGCCGCCAGCGATGCCGCACCGGCGATGTTGCTCGCCCCTGCAAGTTCGCGCCCCGGCTCATCAAGCTCGCCGGCGTAGAGGAGGTCGCCGCCGAGACTCTCCTTATTCCGGGCGGCCGCAGATTGCATCAGGCTCACGTAGGCTTGGTGGGCTTGGGCGATGAAGCGGATCGTGGCCGGGGATGGGGATTCGAGTGGCAAGGCTTCAGTTTGCCGATTCGCGCCAGTTGGTTTCGCGCACGAAGAAGACGAACTCCCCGGGCTTGGCGGTGACGTGCGTTGCTTCTGCGTACTTGCCCTTGAAGCACTCGTTGGCCGCGGCCACTCCCGAATTCAGGATTTCGGAGATCGGGTACCAGTGCAGCGTGCTCGTGTTTTTCTCCATGCCGGCATCGCAGTTGATGTAGATGTCGAGCGAGTTGTGAAATGTACCCTGGACGGAAAGAAAGGTGGCGTTGGCGGGCACAACAACCTTGCCCAATCCATCGTCGTTGAGCTGCAATGCTTCGTTGTGGAAGGCGTCGAGGTGATTAAAGCGAACGATGTAATTATTAGGCACGAGGGGCTTCCCGGTCTTGCCGTCCAGCATAAGGATGGAGATGGTTTGACCGGATTGCGCGTGGAGGAGTCCCAGGAGCCCTGCCGCAAGTGCGAGCGCAAGAAAAGCACGAATCATCGTCGGGCGAGTCATAATAGGACGGGCTTTCGGTCGAATCATATTCTTACTTTGCCACGTTTTGCCGCGTGTCTACCAGGAAGAATACGGCTGGCCGTCGGAGCCGGTATCTTCGGAGCCGGAGCGGACGTCGTCGATGCCAGGCTCCGTCTGGTCGAGGGAATACATGGAGTCGCTGGTGTTGGTGACCCAGGTGTCTTTGCTGTGGGTCATCGGGTCATCTGGAATCACCTTCAGGTAGCCGTCCTGGACGAGGTCGTCCAGCGCCTGCGGCGCCTTCTGCTTGTCCATGGTGTAGGAGTCGATGGCGGAGCGCATGACGTGGAGGTCTTCCTTGAGAACAGCCTCGCGGGCATGCTTGATGGCGCTCACATAACTGGGGATCGCCAGCGTTGCGAGTATCCCAATGATGGCCATGACGATCATCAGCTCGATGAGCGTGAAGCCTTCGTCTTGTTTCCGAATACCGCGCACAGATTCCTCTTGAGGCCAAACCGCCTGGCTTACCAGGTGGAGTACTTGGTGCCGTCCAGGGCCGTCCCCTGTGACTTTGAATACACATCAAAAACGCTCTGACCGCCGTAGGAATCGGAGGTCGGATCGTCCTGCATGGAACGCAATCCCCACTCGGCCTTGCCGGTTATCGGATCCACCGGAATGTGGCGGAGAAACTTCAGCTTCTTGCCTTGCACGTCCACGCCAGTGACCAGCGTATCGAGATCGGGCGGATAGTTCTGGCTGTCCACCTTTGTCTGGAAGGCGCCCTTGTCAGCCGCGTCCTTGTAGTGGTCGATGGCGTCGCGCATCATCCACAGATCGCGGCGCAACTCGCGCTCATTTTGGCGCTTGACCTGAAAGCGCGCGATCGGCACAGCCGCCGAAGCGAGAATTGATAAAATCGCCACGGTCACAATCAACTCGACAAACGTCAGGCCCTGTTCCCGGGGTCGCATCCGGACTGACGGGGCGAAAAGTGTAGGCGTGGGACTCATCCGCACTGCTCCTACTTGACCGTAAGATTGACTTGCGTGGTCTGGGCCGGCACTTGCTGCTGGGCGCTGTTGACCGCTCCAGCCCGCGTCATGCTCAGAGTGGTGTCACCGGCAGCCTTGGCCTGGAAGGTGAGGACGCAGACTACGCCATTGCCGCTGATCCCGACTGCCCCTGGCGGACGAGCTGCAACGACTGTGATGTTGCCTGGTCCGTCATCACGATGGATCAAAGCCACGGCCTGCCCGTCGCGACTCAGCAGGTCTCCCGCGGCTACGTTGACGAGCGAAATCCTGGCAGGATCGTAGTGAAGCTGGATAGGAACCGAAGCGATATCGGTGCCTCCACTGAGCACAACCGGAACCTGGAAGCTGGCTCCTGTTGCCAGCGGGCCTGCTGGTGGATTGAGCGTGAAGCTGGTTCCAGCCACGGGTGTCGGGGCAGGCGCTGGGGCGGGTATTGACGCGGGTGTTGAAGCGGGAGGGGGCGTCGGGGGCAGGGCCGCAGCTGCAGGAATTGCAGTGTTTTGGGCGGCTGCGCTCATCTGCGCCATCAATGCGGGAGCCGCGGCCTCAGCGGTGGAGCCGGGTGCCGTGCCCAGGTGGGGGCGCTCAAGCGCGGTCGGTTGCACAACGGGGGGGGCGCCAGATGCAGGATTAGTACCAGAACCATCCTGACTGTTGTGGCGCAAATCGATCGACTGGCCAGCGCCAGTGTCGATGGCACGCAGGTTGGCCTGATCCAGCACCTGAGAGCGAACGACGTGCGGGAGTACCACAAATACGATTTCGTCGTTCTTAACAGTGTTGTCCTTGGAGCCAAAAAGGTATTTGATGATCGGAATTGAGCTCAAACCGGGAATCCCGTTCCAGTTCTGCTGTTCCTCATTGTCCTGGATGCCTCCCAGGATGCTGGCCTCGCCTTCTCGGAGGCGGATCACCTGGTCCACTACGCGCTGGCTCAGGATGGGCTCGGTGACGCCGCTGATAGTTACGGAGCCGCTCTGCGAGGTGACCTCAATCTTGACCTTCAGCGTGACATCGCGGTCAAAGTGAACAGTCGGCGTCATCTCTATATTCACGCCTACGTCCTGGTACTGGAATTGCGTGTTTACGAGCGAACTGACCACCGCGGTCGCCGCTCCGGTCTGGTACGAGCCAGTGGCGATGGGGATTCGCGAACCGATTTTCATGGTTGCTTTCTGGTCGTCGGTGGCGCGGATTCGAGGGCTCTGCAAAACCTTGGTATTGGAGTCGGTCAGCAATAGATTCAAGGTGGCCGAGCCGACGGTCACTGCAAAATTGGTGGCCTTGAGATGGGCCAGATCGTAGAGAGTCGGGCTTACACCGGTGGTGGGGGTACAGTTGGTGCTGCCGGTTGGGCAGGTTGTGCTGCTTGATGATGTGGACGGCTGCAGGGCAACTCCCACACTGCTGGGCCAGGAGATGCCGAGGGTCCTCTCCCAGTTCTTGCTGACCTCGAGGACCGCGATGTCTACCACCACTTCGGCGCGGGCTTTGTCCAAATCATTGATGAGCTTTTGTGCCAGCAGCAGCTCATCGGGCGTTCCGCGCATGACGATGGCGTTCTGGCTGGCGACGCCGTAAATTTTGGCGCTGGTAAGCACGTTGCGCAGGGCCGTTTGCACGTCGTTCAGGTCGTTCTGCTGCCAAGCGTTCGACAAATAGAAGGTCTGAACGGCCTGCTCATCCAGTTCGGTGCGCTTGATTCGGGTATTCTGCGCGACAAAGAGCGTGTTGGCGGTGACCGGGCGCCAGAAGGTGCCGGACATTGTGCCGACGATGCGCAGCGCGTCCATCAGCGACACGTTGTTTAGATCAACCTGGATGCGCTTGGAGTTGTAGTCGGGATCGAACAGCACGTTCACGCCGGCGGCCTTGCCGATGGCCTGGTACACGACCTTGGCGTCTTCAGTCATGTGCAGGGTGAGCGGCTCATTTGAGAGTGGCCTGAGGTCGATCGGGGCGCTCATTGAATTGATACTCTGCTGCTCGCCGGCCGGCTCTGGCAGAGCGGTATCAGCCTCCGGCGCCACCTGACCGTTCCCTTGACGTATCCGGGAGATCTCCTGTTGTGCAGCCTCATTCCCAGGGTCGATTGCGGAGGCATGAAGGAATTCTGCCAGCGCACTTTGCTCGTCACCGGACTGGAGCAGCTTTCGCCCCCTGGTGAGGTGCATGGCGGAGGCAGAGACCCGCACCCGGTAGAGGGCGGCCCGGTAGCTGAGATCTTTTGGATTTTTTGCGTTGGCCTTCTGGAAGAAGTCGAAGGCAGCGTCGTAGTCTTCGCGGGCCTCCGCGCTTTGGCCGCTCTTGAAGAGGGAACTGGCCGACTGGGCACGGAGCTGAACGCCGGCGAGGCCGGAAAAGGCCAGTATGGCAATGAGCGCAATCCGGAAGGCGGTTTTTGAAAGAACGGATCCGGGTACAGCCGGAGCTTGAGCGCGGCGGTTCATCGAACTCCCAGGCGTCTTAACCGGCCCTGCAGAGAGCACGGGCTTTTGCGGGCTGCCTTGGCTGCCCCGGACGCAAATCCTGACGCATTTCCTAACTGCGGTTTTCTTTAACCTACGACGCCTCATTTTAGCAAAGCCCCACAGCAATGCGGGCAAAACGATCGCCAATGCTAGGATGAAGATTCGAGGATGCTTTCCGATGGCGCGCCAAACCAGCCATGAGATTGTTCCCAAGGACACGTCCGGCCCCAAAAAGCCAGTGCGGCCGCGCGACCCCGTAGCCAGTGGCGAGCGGGACGCCGCGCACAATCGCGTCGCCAGCCACAATTACTTTCTCCTTGAGAAATTTGAGGCTGGAGTGGCGCTGCGCGGGACCGAGGTTAAGTCCATCCGCGAGGGCCAGGCCAATCTGAAAGATTCCTACGGCCTCATCCAGAACGGCGAAGCGTTTTTGCTCAACGTGCATATAGGTCCTTATTCTCACGGGAACATTGCCAATCACGACGCCACCCGAACCCGCAAGCTGCTGCTGCACCGGGATGAAGTTCGCAAGCTACTCTCCAAGACGCAGATTAAAGGTCACACGCTCATACCGACGCGGCTTTATTTCCGTAACGGGCGGGTGAAGTGCGAGTTGGCAGTGGCCAAAGGCAAGCAGGATTGGGACAAGCGGGAGACGGAAAAGCGGCGCGAGGCCGACCGCGAGGCACGCGCAGCCGTGAATGCCAGCAAGCACAAGACGGGGCGGTAGGGACGGCAGTTTCCAGCTTCCAGCTTTCAGCTTTTTGGTGGTGGGTTCGTGACCTCGCCGGACCGCGGCTTCAGACGCGGATGCCCGATCAGGCGATTAGGACTACTTCCAGGTCCACACCCAGATCGACGAGGTTCTTCCAGGCAGGGTTGGTGGTGTAGACGGTGGCTTGGCGCTCAATGGCGAGCGCGAGACAGCAGCGATCGCCGAGCGAGAGACCCAGAGGGCGCCCGATCCTGGCTAGTCCGCCTGCGATTCGGGCCTGCCCTTCGTCAAAGGGAACGGACTCGCATTTGACCTCGGCAATGTGCCACCAGGCAGTTTGTTCGTCCATGCCGGCTGCAACGAGGCTGGCCTGCACCTCGGCCTGATTGACCGCGCTGACAACTGCCCATGGCAGGCAGGCTGCCACCGTGTCGGCTCCGGGTTCGCCGCGTAAAAGGGCCATAAAGGCGGAGCCGTCGAGAACGGCGACCTTATCCAAGCCACTCCTCCATCTCCTGTTGGGCGTCATCGCGGCGATCGGCGACCAATTCCTTAGCCAGACTGCGGCTCGGAGGAATGAACTGCCGCATACTCTCCTGCACTTTGCGAATCCTGTTCCGATGGGATTCGACCATCAACACATGACCCTCGACGCTCAAGAGCACGGTGTCTCCAGGTTCCAGGCCCAACTGGCGGCGAATCTCGGCAGGGATCACGATGCGGCCGTTGATATTCAGGCGCGCTTTGACATATCTCGATTCTGTGACATAATCTTCCATAGTGACACTAATATATTAATGACATAGATTTTAAATTTGTCAAATATATAAATACTGACAAGTGGGCCAAATGGGACAAGGATTGCCCTTTATCCAGCAATCCTTGTCCTGAGGCTCCGGCGTTTGCCACAAGCCCTGGATTGGATGAAAGAATAGGTTCTATGCGTACCGAACTGACTTTTGCGAATCTCTCTGGAATCAAGACTGAATTGCTGGCCGTGCTGGCCGTCGACACACAAACCGGCAAAGGGCCGGATGCGAAGCCGGAGCCGGTGCTGCTGACCTCGGACCCGGCGGTGAAGGCTGCCGCGGCTGGGGTGCTTTCGACCGGGGAGTACAAGGCCGGCGCCAACGAGACCTTACTGTTGCACGCGCCTGCCGGGTTGGCGGCCAAGCGGCTTCTGATTGTCGGCGTCGGCAAGCAGGCCAAGGCCACGGTTCACGGCGTCCGCAATGCCGCCGGAACTGCCGTGAGGTTCACAAAGCCGCGCGGCATTCGGGAACTAGCGTTCGCGCTCCCGGAGCCACTCGACGATTCTGCACTGTTGCAGCCGGATCTCTCCGCTCGGGCGGCGGTAGAGGGTGCATTTGTCGGGGACTTCGACCCCGATACCTATCGCAGCGACCGCAAGGACCAGAGTGTGCAATCCTTCACCCTTGCAGGCCCGGCAAAGGCGGACAAGAAAGCGCTGGAAGTGGCGTTTGCCGAGGGCGTTGTTGTGGGCGAGAGCCAGAACTTTACCCGTTCGCTGGTGAATGAACCGGGCAACAAGCTGACTCCGACGATTATGGGACAGCGTGCCGCGGCGATGGCCGCCGAGGTAGGTCTCAAGGCGGAGGTGTACTCCACAGAGAAGCTGCATGAGTTGAAGATGGGCGCATTTTGGAGCGTCTCGCAGGGCTCGGAAGAACCGCCTGCGCTGATAGTGCTTCGCTACGAGCCGGAAGGCATTAAGGACGGGCTGGTGCTTGGGTTGGTGGGCAAGGGCATTACCTTCGATACCGGCGGCATCTCGATCAAGCCATCCGACAACATGGAGAAGATGAAGTACGACATGGCTGGGGGTGCGGCCATGCTCGGCGCGATGCGTGCGATTGCGTTGCTGAAGCCGAAGGTGCGGGTGATCGGCATTGTGTGCGCTTCGGAAAACATGCCCGACGGCAAAGCGCAAAAACCGGGCGATGTGCAGACGGCAATGTCAGGCAAGACCATCGAGATTATTAATACAGATGCGGAGGGCAGGCTTGTGCTGGCCGATGGGCTCGCGTATGCTCGCCAACTGGGCGCGACCCACCTGATCGATGCCGCAACGCTGACCGGAGCGTGCGTAGTGGCGCTGGGCATGGTGAATGCGGGCGCCTTCTCGAACGACGAAGAGACTTACGAGAAATTCCAATCGGCGCTAGATGTCTCGGGCGAGAAGTTCTGGCGGCTGCCGCTGGGCGAAGAGTACGCCGATATGATCAAGAGCGACATTGGCGATATCAAGAACACCGGCGGGCGTTACGGCGGTGCGATCACGGCTGCCGAGTTTCTGAAAGTGTTTGCCGAAGACACGCCGTGGATCCATCTCGACATTGCGGGCATGGCCTGGGTGGAGGATTCGCGGCCGTACATCGCCAAGGGACCGAGCGGGATTGCGGTACGGTCGATTCTGGAATGGGTGAGGAGCTACTAGGGCCGATTTATGAAAAGTCGGGAACCGGGGGCTTGGCGGCGTTGCGGTCGGGCAACTGATCGAGCAGGACGACGTTGAGGAGGGACTTGTGGACCTGGATGCGGCCGTTGTAGCTGATGAAGCCGAGTTTGCGAAAGCGATTCATGAAGAAGCTGACGCGTGAGCGGGTGGTGCCGATCATCTCAGCAAGCGTCTCCTGGGTAACGGGCGGGATGAATGTTTCAGGTTCGCCGGGCTTGCCAAACTCCGCCATCAGCAGGAGGATCCGCGCCAGGCGTTTTTCGCTTGAGTTGAAGAGCTGATCGACGAGATCGGCTTGGGTGCGCATGCTGCGGGCGAGCAGGAACTTCATGAAGATGTCTGCAAATGATGGCTCCGCATGGATCGCGCGGACCATTTCATCCCTTGCAATTTTGAGTGCAGAGCAGTTGTTGATGGCGGTGGCCGTGGACAAGCGAAGTCCCGGCACTGCCGCAAGAGCTCCCTCCCCAACAAAATCACCTGCGGAGAGGAGCGTTATGGTGGCCTCCTTGCCGCTCTTGGAAACGACGGTGAGCCTTGCCCGACCCTTCTGCAAGTAGAAGATGGAGTCGGTTGGATCCCCCTGGGTGAAGAAGGTCTCCTTTTCCTTCAATTCGATGATTTTTCGGCCGAGGCCGGCGCTGGCCAGGAAAGTGGCAAGATCAAATATCGGGTCTGTGCTGTCGCTCTTCAAGACACCCTCTCGTTGCGGACGGCTGGTTTGCGGTGGCCTGTCAATGACCAGGAAATACCCACGTTGGAGTTGCTTTCATGCGATTCTGGCTGATCAATCAACAACCATCGAGTGATCGCATCGCAATATATATATATATCGCGATCTGGCGACTGCAACGCAGTGCCGACGAGCGTATAGGGGGCAGGCGCGATGTGGGAACGCACTTCCCCCTGGAATAGCCATTAGTACTACAGTTGTACTTGC
>PKXI01000286.1 GCA_003133425.1 Acidobacteriaceae bacterium | reverse complement strand
TGGATCGGCATCGGCCACGCCGGCACGCTCATCTCTGCCATTCTCCTGCTGTTCAAGCAGGGCTGGCGCAACTCCATCAACCGCTTTGCCGAGGCCATGACCATCTTTGCCGTGGTCTGCGCCGGCATGTTCCCGCTGATTCACGTGGGCCGTCCCTGGCTGGGTTACTGGATGCTGCCTCTCCCCTTCACCATGAACCTGTGGCCGCAGTTCCGCTCGCCGCTGATGTGGGACGTCTTCGCGGTCTCGACGTACGCCACGATCTCCGTGGTCTTCTGGTACATCGGCATGGTTCCCGACTTCGGCACCATGCGCGACCGGTCGCAGTCGAAGATCGGGCAGTATTGCTATGGCCTGATCTCACTGGGCTGGCGCGGATCGGCGCGGCACTGGATGCGGTACGAGACGGCATCGCTGCTGCTGGCCGGCCTGGCCACGCCGCTGGTGCTCTCGGTGCACACGGTCATCAGCTTCGACTTTGCGGTTGCGGTTTTGCCGGGATGGCACACCACCATCTTCCCGCCCTACTTCGTCGCCGGCGCCATCTACTCCGGCTTTGCCATGGTGCTTACGCTGGCCATTCCGCTGCGCAAGTTCTACCACCTCGAGGGGCTGGTCACCGACCGCCACATCGACAACATGGGCAAGGTGATGCTGGCGACGGGCTTCATTGTGGCCTACGGGTATGGCATGGAAGCCTTCATGGCCTGGTACTCGGCCTCGCATTGGGAAGCCTTCATGTTCTGGAACCGCGTGTTTGGTCCCATGGGCTGGTCCTATTGGGTGCTGATCACCTGCAACCTCGCCATCCCGCTCACGACATTGTGGTCGCGCAAGCTGCGCACCTCGATTCCATTCATGTTTTTTATCTCCATCGTGGTCAACACGGGCATGTGGTTTGAGCGCTTCGTCATTGTTGTTACGAGCCTCTATCGTGACTTCCTGCCCTCCTCGTGGGGCACCTACCGCGCCACCAAGTGGGACTACCTGATCTATGTGGGCACGCTGGGACTGTTCACCGCGCTGTTCCTGCTGTTTGTCCGCTTCCTGCCCATGATCCCCATGAATGAAATCCGCATGATGCTGCCTGCGGCCAAGATCACGCCCAAAGCGGCAGCGAAGGCTGGTGACTGATGCCCCCACGCGAAGGAACGTACGGCCTGCTGGCCGAATTCGATACGCCGAGCGATCTGGTGAGAGCCGCGCGCCAGGCGCGCCAGGACGGGTGGCGCCGCATGGATTGCTACACGCCCTATCCGGTGGAGGAGGCGGCCGAGGCCATCGGCTTCCACCGCAACAAGGTGCCGCTGCTTACGCTGATTGGCGGACTGATGGGATTGGCGGCCATGTTTTCGATGGAGACCTGGGTCTCGGTCATCGCTTATCCGCTGAACATCGCCGGTCGTCCCCTGTACTCCTGGCCGGCCTTCATTGTGCCCGCCTATGAGTGGACCATCCTTTGGGCCGGACTTTCGGCGTGCTTCGGCATGATGGCGCTCAACGGGTTGCCGTCCCTCTATCATCCGCTTTTCAACGCACCCAACTTCCGCAACGGCGCAACGACTGACAAATTCTTCCTGTGCCTTGAGGCGCTCGACCCGAAGTTCAACCTGGTGGAAGCGAAGGCTTACCTCCAGACCTTCCAGCCGGCTTCGGTCGTGGAGGTGGAGTACTGATGCAAGCGAACCGCCTCAATCGAATTCTCGGGCGAATTGTTGCCGCCGAGTGTCCCACAGACTCTGGGTGCCCTATCCTTGCGACAGCTTTTCGTCGCAAGGGTGGGATGCCAAAACTGCCGATCAGCCGAGCCCTTGCCGCCTTCGGATTCGCCACTCTCCTGCTGGTAGCCGGCTGCCGCCAGGACATGCAGGACCAGCCCAGGATGTTCCCGCAGCGGGGAACCAGCTTCTTCGCCGACCATCGCGGCGCTCGTCCGCAGGTGCTCAACACCGTAGCCCGTGGACAACTGCGCGAAGACAGCTACTTCTACACCGGCGTAGTCCAGGGCGCGAACGGTTACCGCGAAGAGAAGAATCTCATGCCCTTCCCGGTAACGATGGAAGTGCTCAAGCGCGGTCAGGAACGCTTCAACATCTACTGCACGCCCTGCCACTCGCGCGTCGGCAACGGCCTCGGCGAGATCGTCCAGCGCGGCTACAAGCCTGCTGCCAATCTGCACGACCAGGTGCGCCTGTCGCAGCCCATCTCGCACTACTTCTATGTAATGACCCACGGCTACGGCGCCATGCCGGACTACTCGGCGCAGCTCACGCCGGAAGATCGCTGGGCTGTTGCGGCTTACATTCGCGCCCTGCAGTTGAGCCAGGCGGCCACCGCCGCCGATGTGCCTGCGGGCGCACAGGTGCAGGGCCTCAAGGGCATTGCCACGAGCGAAGGGCATCCCGAGTACGCGCAACCCTGGGCTCTGCCGGCAACTGCTGTGCAGGCGTATCCGCATATCGCAAAAGAGGGCACGCCCGGCATGGCTCCGGCCAACCCCGCAGATCCGGCCATCAAGATTCCCGCAAGTAAACCTGCCGCACCTGCGGCCGCGAAGTAAGGACAGACGGAATGGCTCACGAATCGCACGCCAACACGCTCCCCGCCGACCTCAGCTGTCCGGCTTTAGTCGACGGCTGGAAGACGCGCGCGCTCACGGTAGGAGCAATCTTCTCGGTGATCGCCGCTGGCTTGGCCTTCGCGGACGGATCCATCGACCACGTAATGCGCGCCTGGGTACTCGGCATGATGCTCACCTTCGGCTGGTGCGTCGGCGGCCTGGCCCTGCTCATGGTCCAGTACTGCTCCGGCGGCAAGTGGGGACTGCTGCTGCGCCGGCCTCTTGAAGCCATGAGCCGCACCCTTCCTCTGGTCTTCTTCTACTGGTGCGTCGTCGTCATTGAAATGAAGAAACTCTACCTCTGGGCCCAGGTCGGCGACGTCACAGCCGCACTCAAGTCCGGCCTCATTAACAAGATTCAGGCGCACGCCATCGAATTCAAGCGCCCCATGCTCAATCCCGCCGCCTTCGCCTGGGTCGGCCTGCTCTGCTTCGCCATCTGGACTTACTACACGTGGCGCCTCAACTCCCTGGCCCTCCAGCGCGACGCCGATCGGCAAGGCAACACGCCCTACTGGATCAAGAAACTCGAAAACGTCAGCGGCCCCGGAATCGTCGTCTACTCGCTTACCATGACCGCAGCCGTCATCTACTGGGTCATGTCGATGGACCCCACCTGGTACTCCTCGGTCTACGGCCTGCTCTTCCTCGTCGGCCAGGGCTACTCGGTCCTCGCGCTCTCCATCATCGTTTCCATCTCGCTGTCCAAGGCAGAGCCCTTCAAGACGATTCTTCGCCAAACCGAGCAGCACGATCTGGGCAAGTTCACCTTCGCCTTTGTCATGCTCAACATTTACCTGGCCTTCGCGCAGTTCCTCATCATCTGGTCCGGCAACCTGCCCGAGGAAATTCCCTGGTACCTCGACCGCATTCGCGGCCACTGGGGCGTCATCATCACCCTCGACTTCCTCTTCCACTGGCTGATCCCGTTCACCATGCTGCTCTCGCGCGACATCAAGCGCAACAAGAAGCGCCTCGTCCGCGTCTGCCAATGGATGGTCTTCGCCAAGGCCTTCGATCTGTTCTGGCTCATCGAGCCCAACTTCAAAGACGCCGCACGCAACCTCCATTTCAGTTGGGGAATTCTGGAATACATAGCCGTCCCCGTGGCCATGGTTTCCTTCTGGGTGGCCTTTTTCTGCAACCGCCTGAAGACGCGGCCACTGGTGCAGACCAACGATCCGCATCTGGCGGAAATCCTGGAGCCTGAACATGCACAAGCCTGAGAATCACGGTTCGGAACACGAGCCAGAAAAAATCGACACATCCGCGGGCTTTGAGCAGAGCGACGTCAAGATCACAGGGATCCTCGTCTTCATCACCGCGCTCAGCATCTTTGTAGTGGTCACTGCCATCCTCTGCTACGGCATCGGCAAAGTCATCAACGCGCGCATGAACAAAGAAGACGGCCCCAACACCAGGTGGACTAAAACCGTCGATGTTCGCCAGCTCGGCAATCTGCCCAACAATCCGGACTTGCAGAATAAGGTTGCCGAACTCACCCAGCAGTTCCCCACGCCGCGTGTGCAGGTGGACGACGGCAACCAGGATGTTGCCGATCTCCACGCGCGCGAAGATCTGCTGCTCGACAACTACAGTTGGGCTGACCCAGCACACACCAAGGTCAGGATCCCCATCGAGCGCGCCATGCAGTTGATTGCCCAGCGCGGCCTGCCCGTGGCGCCGGCGATCCAGACCGCTCCGCTATTAACCGGAGACAGCACGCCGAAGTTGCAGGTGCCCTTGACCGACGGTTTCGCACGCACCGGCTTTGAACAGGAAGAAGCTGCGGCCCAGGCCATTCAGGCCCGCCAGCAGGAAGGCAAGTAGCGATCGCGCCAACACCACGACCGCACCCGGCAAGCAATCTCAAGTGAGGCCGGGAGAAGGAGAGCAGGGAATCATGCAGAGCACACGCACAATCCGCAGAAGCTGGCGCGCCACGGCAATCGTCGCAGCAGGCACGCTCTCGCTCTGCCTGGCCGTTGCATCTCCTGCGCTCATCGCTCAGGTCTCTAGCTACGGCGACAAGCAAGTGGGCCCCGTCAACGATAAGCCGCCCGCACTTCTTGACGGCGTTGGCATCGAGCAGCGCCTCAACCAGCAGCTCCCGCTCAACCTCGTCTTCACTGACGATGCAGGCCGGCAAGTCGCGCTCGGCAACTACTTCGGCAAGCGCCCCGCGATTCTCGCCCTGGTCTACTACCGCTGCCCCATGCTCTGCTCCGAAGAAATGAACGGCCTCACCAGCGCCTTGCAGATGGTGAAATACGTCCCCGGCAAGGACTTCGACGTAATCGTGATCAGTATCGATCCCACCGAAGGCACTGACCTGGCCGCCGCCAAGAAGCGTGAATACGTCAAGCGCTACGGTCATCCTGAAACCGCCAACGGCTGGCACTTCATGACTGGCACGCAGCCCAATATTGACGCGCTCACCCAGGCAACCGGCTTTCGCTACGTAAAGATTCAGTTGCCCAACAGCAACCAAACGCAATTCGCGCACGCCAGCGCCATCCAGGTCGTAACTCCCGAAGGCAAGCTGGCCCAGTACTACATGGGCGTTGAGTACTCGCCCAAGGATCTGCTGCTGGGGTTGAACGAGGCGTCGTCCAACCGCATCGGCTCGCCGGTCGACAACATTCTCACGTACTGCTACCACTACAATCCCCAAACCAACACCCACTCGCTCATTGTGGCCAGGGTGGTGCAAATGGGCGGTGCCCTTACGGTATTGCTGCTGGGCGGATTCATGCTGGTCATGTTCCGCCGCGACCTCCATCACGATGACAACGCGGTACAAAACGAAAACGGCGAAAAAGGAAACACCGGTCGGGGAGCATCGGGGACAGGCAAAAAGGTGAACGGATAACGGAATGAACCAAATCAGTCCAGTACTCTGGCAGTTTCTCGTCAAGTGGATGACGAACTTCGCGCTGTTTCCGCCGGAGGCGTCCAAGATCGCGCCTCAGATGGACGCGCTGTATTTCTTCATGGTCCTGGTGAGCCTCATCGGGCTCACGATCGTCGTTCTGCTCGTGGTCAGCTTCTCCATTCTCTACAGCAAGGAGCGCCATCCGCACGCCATCCAGATTGAGGGCTCCACGCTGCTTGAGGCCACCTGGACCATCATCCCCCTCGGCCTTTTCCTCATCATGTTTGTGTGGGGCGCGCTCCTCTACTTCCGCATCTACACTCCACCCGCCAACGCCATGAACATCTATGTGGTCGGAAAGCAGTGGATGTGGAAGGCCGAGCATCCCGGCGGTCAGCACGAAATCAACTCCCTGCATGTGCCCACCGGCCAGCCAGTTCAGTTGACCCTCATCTCGCAGGACGTGTTTCACAGCTTCTCGATCCCCGCATTCCGCATAAAGCGCGAAGCCATTCCGGGCCGCTACACTTCAGTTTGGTTTGAAGCCACCACGCCCGGCACCTATCACCTCTTTTGCACCCAGTACTGCGGCACCAACCACTCGCAGATGATCGGCGACATCGTGGTGCTCTCGCCAGACGACTTCAAGAAGTGGCTGGCCAGTTCCACCAGCGGCAACTCGCTGGCCCAGGATGGCGAACGGCTCTTTGCAAGTCTCAGCTGTGCCGCCTGCCACAACACGCGCCCCGACGCGCGCGGCCCCAGCCTGGCCAATGTTTACGGCTCCAAGCTCACACTCACCAGCGGCCAGGCCATTACCGCCGATGACGCCTATTTGCGCGAGTCCATCCTCAACCCATCGCAACATATTACCCAGGGATACGCGCCCATCATGCCCACTTACCAGGGGCAAGTCAGCGAAGAGGGCGTAATTGCGCTGGTCGAGTACATCAAGCACCTCGACTCCGACTACCGTATCCAGCAGACAACCAACACAACCGACCTACTCCCGGAGAGCGTAGGTACTGCGCCAGGGCAACAACCTAAACCGCAGGGGAAGGTGAACCCATGAGTTCCACAATCGTCAATCTTCCCGATCAGTCCACAGCCAGGATTCCAAAGACCAACTTCCTCACCAAGGAAAATGGCCTGCTCAGTTGGCTGCTGACCGGAGATCATAAGCGGATCGCAATCCTGTATCTGATCTCGATCACGTTCTTCTTCTTCATCGGCGGNNTTCACCATGCACGGCGTCATCATGGTCTTCCTGTTCCTGGTGCCGTCGGTTCCGGCCACGCTGGGCAACTTCTTCATCCCCATGATGATCGGCGCCAAGGACCTGGCCCTGCCAAAAATCAATCTTCTCAGTTGGTACCTGTATGTTGCCGGCGGCATCCTCGTCATCTACACCATGGTTGCCGGCGGCGTCGACACAGGCTGGACCTTCACCACCCCGCTCTCCACGCACTACATCAACACCAACGTCATGTCCACCGGCATGGCCGTCTTCATCGCTGGCTTCAGTTCCATCTTCACGGGTCTCAACTTCATCGTCACCTTGCACAAGATGCGCTGCCCCGGCATGACCTGGTTCCGGCTTCCCCTGTTTTGCTGGGCCCACTACGCGGCCAGCATCCTCATGGTGCTCGGCACTCCGGTGCTCGCCATCTCCATAGTTCTGCTGGCTCTCGAGCGCACCGTCGGCATCGGCGTCTTCGACCCCACCAAGGGTGGTGACCCGCTTCTCTTCCAACACCTGTTCTGGTTCTACTCCCACCCCGCCGTCTACATCATGATTCTGCCCGGTATGGGGGTCATCTCTGAGACCATCTCCACCTTCAGCAGAAAACGCGTCTTCGGCTATACGGCTGTGGCATTCTCTTCGGTGGCCATCGCGGTCTTCGGCTTTTTCGTCTGGGCCCACCACATGTTCATCATGGGCATCTCCAACTATGCGGTGCTGGTGTTCTCGCTGCTCACCATGCTGGTTGCGGTCCCCTCGGCCATCAAGATCTTCAACTGGGCATTCACGCTTTACAAAGGCTCCATCACTTTTGAAACGCCCATGCTCTACTCCTTCGGCTTCATGGGCCTGTTCACCATCGGCGGCATGACCGGAGTATTTCTCGGCGCATCCGGCACCGACATTCACCTCACCGAGACCTACTTCATCGTCGCCCACTTCCACTTCGTCATGGTCGGCGGCATGTTGATGGCCTTCCTCGCCGGCATCCACTTCTGGTGGCCCAAGATGACCGGGCGCATGTATCCGGAAAAGATCTCGCAACTCGCAGCGGTGGTCACGTTCATCGGCTTCAACCTCACGTTCTTCCCGCAGTTCATCCTTGGCACGCTGGGCATGCCGCGGCGCTACGCAGCCTATCCACCGGAGTTCCAGGTTCTCAACGTCTTCTCGACCGCTGGAGCAACAATTCTCGGCGTGGGTTACCTGCTGCCGGTTCTCTACCTCACCTGGTCGCTCAAGTACGGCGCCATCGCCGGCAATAATCCCTGGCAGGCAACCGGCCTCGAGTGGCAAACCCAGTCGCCGCCGCTGACGGAGAATTTTCTCGTGACCCCCATCATGGACCACGAAGCCTACGACTACGAGTGGCTTGAGACTCAACAAGCGAAAGAGGTGGCCAGTGTCCGATAGTCCCGCGACCGCCCACGGCGCACTGGCGGAGGCCGTCAACCCTCACGGGGAGCATCCCTCCTACCTGCGCCATCACTTTCAATCCGTCGAGCAGCAGGCGGACACCACCAACTTTGCCATGTGGCTCTTCCTGCTCACTGAGGTCATGTTCTTCGGCGGCCTGTTTGCCGCCTACCTCATCTACCGCAACTGGTACTACCCCGCCTTCGTGGCCGGCTCGCACCAGTTGAACGTTGGCTGGGGCACCGCCAACACGGCAGTGCTGATTTTCTCCAGCTTCACCATGGCCATGGGCGTATGGTGCTCTGAGACCCGGCGCAAGAACGGGCTCGTCCTTTGCCTCATCCTCACCTTCATCCTGGGCACGTGCTTCCTTGGCATCAAGACCATCGAATACCACGAAAAGTGGGAGAAGCACCACATCCCGGGCATGCACTACAGCCTCCAGTCCTTCCTCAATCCAGCTTCGGATCCCGACATCGCGCAGTATCACGACAAGCCGCTGCCGCTGGATATGGCCCGTCACACCGAGCTTTACTTCTTCCTCTACTTCGCCATGACCGGCATGCACGCGCTGCACATGATCATCGGCATCGCCATCCTGGGATACATGATCTTCAGAGCACGAGCCGGGGCGTACACCACCGGCCACGTCACATTCGTTGAGAACTTCGGCCTCTACTGGCACTTTGTCGACATCATCTGGATCTACCTGTTCGCGCTGCTCTACCTGATCAGCAGACACCAATAAAGGACACGACCGCAATGAGCGAGCAAGCACAACACGAAGAACACCAACACCACGTCACCAGCCCCGTGGTCTACATCATCATCCTGTTCTCGTTGCTGGTCGGCACGGCCCTCACGGTATGGGCGTCGTTCATTGACCTCCATGCCTGGAATCCGGTCATCGCGCTGGCCATCGCAACCAGCAAAGCCATGCTGGTGGTGCTCTTCTTCATGGGCGTAAAGTACAGCACCAAGCTGACCAAGCTAGCGGTCATCTCCGGCATCTTCCTCTTCCTCGGCCTCATCAGCATGACCCTGGCCGACTACATGAGCCGCGCCTGGGGCCGCTGGTAGAAGAGCAGTTATCAGGTTTCAGTTGTCAGTCGCTGTTGGGCAAGACAATCTCACACGCAAGGGCTATCCGCGAGGGTAGCCCTTTTCAATGCATTACGCGCGCATCCGGCCCCAATTGAGCCTCTTCCGCAAATATCCTGTTCAATTGATTGCAACCCTTCGTCTCAATGCGCAACCTTGTGAGCAGCCATTTCGCCAAATTTGATATCAAAAAGGGTTAACCCCTCGACAAAGTGCAACCCTGCAAGCGAACATTTGGCCCCATTTCGTAACCATCTAAGCGAACGTTTAGCGCTGTCGAGGTTGCAAAAAAGCGACCATTTCAGCCCTCACAAAAGCGGTTTCGAGGGCTTCACCGGAGCCCAAACCGGCGCATAGGTAACCTTCACCGGCCGCCTGTACAACTTCATCCCCTCCACAACGTAGAGCCACGTCGGCCCCGTTCCGGCAAAGGCAATCCCCGTCACGGCTCCCGCCTCCGGAGCATTCAAAATCTCGATCACCCGCCCGCTCGCCTCACACACCTGAATCATCCCCGGAGTCGCGAAGTAAGCCGCGCCCTCCGCATCCATCGCGACACTTTTGGCCTCGCTCTTCGAGCCCATCTCCGGCATCTCCAGCCTGTAGAAGGGCTCGCCATTTTCCAACATCCCATCCGCACCAATCTGAAATGACCATGCGAACCGCGACTGCGCATCAGTAACAATTACCATCGCCTGATCCGGCGAAAGCGCAATCCCCGTCGGCTCCACAATCTCCCCTCTGCCGTACACCACGCGCACGTGTCCCGCTGTATCCACCATCCCGACTGTCTTGTTCTTCTCATCCGTGAAGTAGATCGCGCCCTTCTGAGTTATCGCAAGATCGTGCGCCTCTACATTCTCTGCTACAACCTTTACATCACCGACAGCGCCATAAGACACAATTCGCTTCTGCAAAGGTTCCGATGCATAGAGGCGCCCATCAGCGCCAAAACAGAGCGCAAAGGCAGAGCCCGCGTGCTCCTTGAACACCGCCGCACTGCCGTTCGGCGTGACCTTATAAATGCGGCTTGCTCCGGCATCGGCGAAGTAGACATTGCCATCCCGATCGGCAGTTGGAGTTAGTGCCGACGTATAACTCCCCTCTAACTTCTGCCATGGCTTATCTACAAACACGGTGGCATATACTTTGCCGCGCGGATCCCAACCCGGCTGAGTCATCGCCTCTGGTTCATGCACCACGATAGGCTCCGGATAGCCGCGCCACAACCAGCGCAGCGCATCCGGCATGATAGCTCCGCCCTGCTTCATGTTATGGCCTTCAGTGCCCATCACTAACTTCACGTCATAGCCGGAATACTCCAGTGCTTCATGCATTACATAGTTAGCCATCGGCCAGCTTCCTGAGAAGGAAGTACCGAAAGGTTCGCCCGGAACAATATGATCGTTGGTCCCGTCCTGCATGAAGATTCGTATCGGCTTCGGCTCTGTCTTGCGCACCAGCGCCGGCATCGAATCCGCGCCCTTCATCGCAACATAAGTACCGATGAAACTCAGCACGCGATGAAACTGGTCGGGCCGATTCCACGCCGTCATGAATGCGCCAACGGCTCCCGTGCTCACGCCTTCAATGCCGTGGTCATCAGGATTCTTCGAAAGGTTGTAACTCTTCGCGACCTCAGGGATCAACTCATGAAGTAAGAACTCCGCAAACCGCCCGCTCAGCGAGTCGTACTCAAAGATGCGGTTATACCGATTCTGAACTTCATCCGAATTCACCGGCAGAACTCCCGGATCAATGAAGATGCCGATCATCGGCGGCAATTCATGTTTCGCAATCAGATTGTCGAACACAATTGGCACGCGCACGCCGTCACCCAATGCGCCGCTGCCGTCGAGGAAGATCATGAACGGCGTCGGCTTGCTTGCGTCGTACTGCGCCGGCACATACACTGCACAGTTATGCGGCGTCCCCGGATAAAACTTTCCCAGCTTCAGCACAAACTTGGTCACCGTGCCCTTCGGCACCCCATCGTGCGGCTGCGAGTCAGGCCCGAGCGCGTAGTCCTCACCGTGCAGCGCAGTGGCAGCAATGATCAAAACAATCGCGACAACAATTCGTTTCACAGCAGGACCTCAACTCCGAGAATGTGTAATTGAATTTCGGGAAAGCAGCATGCGTGTCAGCAACAACCACCCCATCCTAACGCGCCCAGTCAATTTTCAGAGCAATTCTTTTCGTGTCACCAAAGCGGAAAAAAGCCAAACGCATTTGACCGTCTGCAATATTGACAATAGAGATAGAGGTCAATCCCCAATGACGCGCACAGGTCGCGACACACAAACTTCAGAAGAGCTAACAAAGCTCGCAAGCCAACCCCGCGTGCTGGTTCGGCGAGCCAGTGCACCACGGAAAGAAGGGCAATGCGTCGTCTATTGGATGCAGCGTGCCATGCGCATCGTGGATAACCCTGCACTTGATGTGGCCATCGAAGCAGGCAACCTGCTCGCGCTTCCCGTTGTGGTCTATTTCCAGGTGATTCCCAACTACCCCAATGCCAACCTGCGCCACTATCACTTTCTTCAGCAGGGGCTAAGGGACGTGGCCGAAGACGCAGCCGAGCGCGGTGTTGGATTTGTGGTTCGCAAGTTGCCAGCAACATTGGAAGCATTTCTGGAAGAGGTGGAAGCCGCGCTCGTCGTCGGCGACGAAAACCCATGCCGCGAACCGGAACGCTGGCGCACAGTGCTGGCCAAAAAGCTCAAGCTTCCTTACTGGACTGTGGACGCTGATGTAGTGGTGCCCTCGCGTGTCTTCGGACGCAGCTTTGTCCTGCTGCATCACTTTCGTCCACACCTGAATGCTGAGTTGCCCAAGTATCTTGTCCCATCTGCAAAGTTCAAGCCTCTACACGCGTGGAAACCTCGCAAGGCCCCTTCGGAGATCTCTCTGTTGGAAGACATAACCACCGGGTTTAGTAAGCTCGACCGCACGGTGCGTCCGGTTGACAGCTTTACCGGCGGAACCCATTCCGCGCTCAAGCGCCTGAAAGAATTTGTAAATCTTGAACTCAAAGACTACGAGGAAACGCGCAACCATCCGGAGGCGCGCGGGACCAGCCGCTTGTCTCCATATCTGCACTTCGGCAACATCGGCCCGTTAACCATTGCACGAGCCGTGAAGAAGGCTGTAACCGAGGGCAAAGCTTCGGTCGCAGCCAGCGACAGATATCTTGAACAACTCATCGGCTGGCGTGAACTCGCGGTGCTCTTCGTGCGCCACGAGCCAAACTACGACAACTGGGAGTGCGCAGCGCCATGGGCCCGCAAGACATTGATCGAACATGCCGGCGACGCACGTCCGCTCCGCTACAGCCTCCAACAATTGGAGCGCGGCGAAACCCACGACGAGCTTTGGAACGCAGCTCAACAGGAGATGGTTTCGACCGGCTGGATGCACAACTACATTCGCATGTACTGGGCGAAAAAGATTCTCGAGTGGACGCCGGACCCGGCCACTGCATTCGATTGGGCGATCCTGTTGAACGATCGTTACGAGCTGGACGGCCGCGACCCGAACGGCTATGCCGGCATCGCATGGGCGATCGTCGGCAAGCACGACCGGCCCTGGTTCAATCGCCCCGTCTTCGGTCTGGTGCGGCCCATGACAGGTGCGTCGATCTCGCGAAAGTTCGACGCTCAGCAGTACATCCGCCAACGCCGCGGCGAGGTCTGAACCTAACCAAACAGGTACGGTCCGCGCTCGTGTAACGGCCATCACAGGCGGGTCTCTTTTGCTCTGTCCTATAATGGGCGACGATTCCAATCCCGGAAACTGCTTGTTTCACATTGCGTTTTCTAAAGACTTCTGTGCTCATCCCCCTCGGAATATGAAAGAGAGGGGAAGCAGAAATCGGATTCCGGACGCGTGAGACAAAGTGCATCTTCGAATTGAACTTCCGCAAGCCCGCCCTCTGTGGCAGGATGAGAAATTGTGTTTCTACTCAGAGGGAATGCGAGCCGCTGGCCTTTAAGCGGGCCATTGTGTCGGCAGCATTGGCTCTCGTTGTCTTTGCGGCGCCTGGAGCACCAGCGCAAGAAGCAAATTCGAATTCCCAAGCGCAAGCCCAGACGCACCAGGCGAATCTACCCCCGCGTGTAATTCAGGCCAGGCGGTTCCTGTCCGAGCGGGGTTGGACTCCTGCCCGCGGGCTGACCCCAAAGCGCTCCGGCATGCGGAGCACCTTCGGGCAAATGAGCACCATCGGAATCGAGGCCGGAACCGCGGCAACTGCGACATGGCAGCCGCTGGGCCCGACAGCCGTTCAGACGCCGGGGTTCGGCCTGGTTACGGGGCGCGTTACCGCGCTGGCACTGGACCCTTCAGACGCTACCGGCAATCGCCTTTATCTGGGAACAACCGGTGGAGGTGTGTGGGTAAGCCAGAACGTGGCGACGTCCAAATCGGCCTCCGTAGTTTTTACACCGATGACAGACACGCTGGCGACCCTTGGCGGGGCCGTGGATGCCTCCATCAGCATCGGCGCATTGACGGTTCAGCCGGGTGGAACGAGAGTGATTCTAGCCGGCACCGGCGATCCGAATGACGTTCTCGACTCCTACTATGGCGGCGGCATTCTGCGTTCGACCGACGGCGGAAATACTTGGAGCCTGATCTCCAGAACCAACGATGTAGCAGTTGGCCTGGGCGTTATGGACTTCAGATTCCTCGGCGAAGGCTTTGCAGGCTTTGCATGGAGCACCGTGAGTCCGCAGTTGGTGGTGGCAGCGGTGTCGCAGGCCTATGAAGGCACGCTGGTGAATGCGGCACGGATCGGCAGCAGCTACCAGGGGTTGTACTACTCCTCCGATAGCGGCGCCACCTGGCATCTTGCAACCATTACGGATGGCGGCGGGAACGATGTCCAGGGTCCAATGGCGGCGTTCGCGGGGCCGCACGGTAATGCGGCCACTTCAGTGGTGTGGAACCCGGTGCGGAAGCTGTTTGTGGCTGCTGTGCGCTTCCACGGCTACTACCAGTCGACGGATGGCATCACCTGGACGCGCATGACCGCACAGCCCGGCTCAGGTCTTGGCGCGCTGCTTTGTCCAACCAATTCGGGCAGCACGGGCTCGATCGCCTGCCCCATCGATCGCGGCACNNCAGGATCAGGGGCTGTGGCAGGATCAGTGCGGGATAAGCAGTGGGTCATGCAGCAGCCAGACCATCGCCTTTGGCAAGCAGTGGAGCACTGCGGCGCTGGAGACGAACACGCCCAAAGGAGCGGCCACTATCGCCGACGGCAGCTACACGCTGGCGCTGGCCGCGGTGCCGGCGGGCTTGGGGGCGGGGCAGGACACGCTGCTGCTGGCAGGGGCCGACGACCTGTGGAAGTGCAGTCTGGCCATGGGATGCGCGTGGCGCAACACCACTAACTCAACCACCTGCAAGAGCGCGCAGGTGGGCATGGGCTTCGATTTCACGGTTGCCGCCTCCGGTTCGAGCAGCCTTACGATAGCCGCCGGCCAGACAGCAAATTATGGAGTGACGATCAATCCGGCCAACGGAGCTCGAGGGACCTTCACTTACACCTGCGGCACGCTTCCAGCTAATGCGCTGTGCCTCTTCAATCCCCCGACGACAACCGTGAGCGCAGGCGCAACAGGAAGCGTCACGGTCGGGATTTCTACGGAGAAAGCAACTCTGGCCCGCGCAGCAAGCCCGGCTGCATGGCGCATGCTTCCGTTGGCCTGCGGACTTTTGCTGCTGCCGCTCGGCTTAGTGCGCCGCCGGAAGTCCCTGCTGCTGATCGTGCTGTTGGCGGTGTTGGCAGGCTCGGTTTCCAGTTGCACCAGTTCGGGCGGAGGAACGGGCGGCGGTTCGGGTGGCTCAGGCAGCTCCTCCGCCACTCCCCCTGGGACCTATACGGTTCCCGTCACAGTTTCCTCCACCGGAATCACTCATGCGGTTACTTTAACTATGACCGTGGATTGATGCCGTCAGCGCGAATGCAACAGGGCTAAGCCCCAATGGGCAACGGCTATACTTTATCTTCAGGCACAATCTTCAGGCTGTTCTGAAGAGTGTGTGCGACGGAACCGCAGGAAGACCGGACTCGTGCGCTACGGATGGGGAAGATGAGGGAATGACTGCAAAAGTAACTGTAGAAGAAGTAGACCGCGTGGCCGAACTGGCGCACCTGGAACTGACGCCGGAAGAGCGCGGACATATGCTCAACGACCTGAACGCCATTCTCGACTATGTCGCCGAGCTGAACGAACTGGATACGGCAGGCGTAGTGCCGCTGGCCCAGGTAAGCGAGTTGGGAGATGCGGCGGGTGTCAGCACGCTGCGTGCCGACGAGCTTCAGCCTTCGCTCGATCGCGCAGTCGTGATGCCCCAGGCGCCGGAGAGCGACCAGGTCTTCTTCAAAGTCCCCAAGGTGATTGAGCGGTAGGCACCGCACACATTGAGCACATGATTTTCCGGTCGCGCGCGACTGAAGAAAGCGGAAAAGGCAGCCAAGAAATAATGAAGGTTCGATAAGGAAGGTTCGATTGTCCAGCGAAGCCAAAACAGCGGAAAACTCCCTCGCGGAGACCTATGTTGAAAAGCCAAAGACTCTGGCCGCCCTATGCGCCGAAATTACTTCGGGCCGCACCAAGGCCAGTGATCTGGCCGCCAGCTACTACGATCGCATCGCGAAGATCAATCCGCGGCTGAACGTTTACCTGAGCCTTACCAAAGAGCGTGCTCTCGCTCAGGCTGCTCGTGTGGACGATGCGGCTGCCAAGGGCGACCCGCTTGCACCGCTGGCCGGCATCCCGGTGGGCATCAAGGACGTGCTGGTGATGAAGGGCGCTCCGGCCACTGCGGGGTCGAAGATTCTCAAAGGCTACCGGCCTCCGTACGACGCAACGTCGGTGGCGAAGCTGGAGGCAGCCGGAGGGGTGCTGCTCGGAAAAATCAACTGCGACGAGTTCGCCATGGGATCGTCCAACGAGAATTCGGCCTACGGACCGGTGCGCAACCCGGTGGACACAGCGCGGGTACCGGGCGGTTCGAGTGGTGGCTCTGCGGCTGCGGTTGCGGCCAACATGGCTGTGGCCACGCTGGGCAGCGACACGGGCGGCTCAATCCGCCAGCCGGCCAGTTTTTGTGGCGTTGTCGGCGTTCTCCCCACCTATGGGCGCGTCTCCCGCTACGGTCTCATCGCTTTTGCCTCATCACTTGATCGCGTGGGACCGTTCGCCGCCAACGTGCGCGACGCCGCCACGCTGCTGGGCGTAATTGCAGGCCACGATCCGAAAGACGCGACCAGTTCTCCCGCCCCCGTTCCAGACTTCGCGGCGGAAAGCGATAGACCGGTCGAAGGACTTCGCATCGGTGTCCCGGCAGAGTACTTCGCCGAAGGGCTCGACCCTGAGGTGCGGGGGGCCATTGAAAAGGGCATTGCCGCGCTTGAAAATGCCGGATGCAAAGTAAAGCCGATCTCACTGCCGCACACAAAGTACGCGATTCCCACGTACTACCTGGTGGCAACCGCTGAGGCCAGCGCCAATTTGGCTCGTTTCGACGGCGTGCGCTACGGCTACCGGTCGCCCGCGTCCGAGACATTGTCCGCAATGTACAGCCACTCCCGCGACGAGGGCTTTGGCGCTGAGGTCAAGCGCCGGATTTTGCTCGGCACCTATGCGCTTTCAGCGGGCTATTACGACGCCTATTATCTGAAAGCCCAGCAGGTGCGCCGCCTGCTGGCCGAGGAGTATCTGCGCGCCTTCGCGGATGTGGACGCGATCGTGACGCCGACCGCGCCCATGCCCGCGTTCAAGCTGGGCGAGAAGACCGGCGATCCACTCGCCATGTACCTGGCTGATATTTATACGGTGACAGCGAGCCTTGCTGGTATTTGCGGCGTCAATGTGCCGTGCGGCGCAACTAGGAGCGGGCTGCCGGTGGGCATGCAGGTGCTTGCGGCGCATTTGAACGAGGGCACCGCATTCCGCATTGCACGGGCCGTAGAGGCAGCAGAACTTTAGGAGATAGATAAATGAGTAAGGGCCCAGGATTTGCAGTGGTGGCAGCGATTGCAATGTTGGCCATGATGTCTGTCATGCTCGAAACTCCAGCACAAGCAACTCCGCGCAAAGGGCACAGTGTGGTTTTGGGCATGGTAAAGCACGTGCCCTACTCGCAGGCAGGCGATCCGGCCGGCGCTGCAGCCGGTCCCGTGACAAGTGACGGCACGCTCAAGATTCGCGCCCTCCTCGTGGACGGTGTTCAGAAGGAGTGGACCACCAGCGATGCCCACGATGTGAC
This sequence comes from Acidobacteriaceae bacterium, assembly GCA_003133425.1. The sequence goes on along the minus strand of PKXI01000286.1, from coordinate 9,187 downwards.
TGACCGTAGCTTCGTGGTCCGGCGTGTGATTCGCCTCAACGACGCTTTACCCAGCGACAAACGAGGCCCCGGAGACAAGCCGGGGCAATGGGTCTGGCAGCGTGGTCCATGGCTGCTTGTTGACCGGGTTACCGGCCGAGTCACGCCGCTTAAGCTGCCGGACTACGATCCCGGCGTGAGTCAGGTGAGCTGGTTTCGCGACTACGGAGCCTACTGCGGAGTGACCGCGAGCGGCAAGCGTCTCTATGCCGTGGTGGCGCAGGTCGCGGCGCGCAAGCCGGTTCTAGCAAAGAGGCTGGATGCCTTCGATCCGGAAAGCCACGCTGCGCCGGCCTGCGGCCAACCGGATTGGCAGCGCGAGCCGCTGCGGATCAACTTTCATCCTGCCGGCAAGGACGCGGTCAGTTTCGAAATTGTTCCAGGTTCGGCTGTGTTGGTCGAGGACTCGGGCGACGACGCGGAGACCCCAGCCGCTGCTCCGGAAGTCAAGGCGAAGTAGCAAGACGACGGAAAACATGGAATCTCTCGACGGGCTTTTGCGGAAGGCTGAGGCGGCGCATGGGCATCTGTGCGCGGGCCAGATTCTGGGTGTGCGCCTGGCCTTGCTCGGCCTGGAGCGGCTTGGGATTACAGACCCACGAGGCGCCGATCGCAAGCGGCTCTTGACTTTTGTCGAGATTTACCGCTGCGCAGCGGACGCCATTAGCCTGGCGAGCGGCTCTGCCTGAGCTGCGCCCGTCCGGAACTCCGCTATTGGGAGCCTGACATCGGTTAACGGCTCTCTACCGCTTGGTTTCCTTGTGCAAATTCCACAGCACCCAAAGCATAAAACCCAAGACCGGGATCACCAGGATCAACCAGAGCGATTCGAGATGGAATTCGTATGCGACGGCGATTGCTCCTCCCGCTTTCCACCACGCAGGCCGGGTCTCGCCTCAGGCGCGACCGGGGGGAGAGCGTACTGAGTCCAGATGAAACCGCAGGCGGTAAGGATGGGGTAGACAACTTGTAAGGGCTTAATAAGGGGTCGGAGGGCTCGGGCGGGAGCCGATTCGCCGCCGTTGCGCCTTGACACGCAACCGGCCACGCGTATCTTATCTTCCTAGGCACTCTTTTGGGATCCGGGCGGAACGAGCAAAGGCTGAACGGCATGGTTTCCGTTGCCGGAGCACCAAAGGAAAGCTGTGTCGAACAGGAAGCAGACGGAAGTAGGGTTCCAGAGATGGATGCGTGCACGGGAAGCGAATCCGGTTCCCGTCATGCTGCAATCTAACCCTCCTCCCCGAGCCTGGGCTGGATTGGACCGACAGCCAGGACCGTTCCCGGAGACAAATCTATTTTTCAGGCGCCCGGCAAAAGGCCGGGCATGCCTGTGCCCTGAACTGCGGCGAGTTAGCAGCTTGAGGGCGAGCAAAGGATGAGTGTGGCGACGAGTTTTGCGTTCTTTTTGGCAGCACCCACCGGAGCAGCCGGCGGCGGCCTGACGGTGCTTCTGCCCCTGCTGTTGATCCCGGTGCTTTACCTGGTTATGATCCGCCCGCAACAGAAGCGGCAAAAACAGTGGCAGGCGATGCTGGGGTCGATCAAGACCGGCGACCGTGTGACCACCGCTGGAGGCATCCGCGGAATCATACTGTCGATCAAGGACGATTCGATCATTGTTCGCGTAGCTCCTGACAACCTTAAACTGGAAATAGCCAAGAGCGCGATTGCCTCCGTCACCACCCAGGAAGACGCTTCGGGCTCCTAGCAAGCGCCATCGGGTTTTCAAGACTCGGGCGGCCTTTTTAGCATTTTTGAAGTAGAGAAACGGAACAATGAAGAAGAATCTTAAGAACAAGGTTGCCCTGATCGTTGCGGTGCTGCTGGTTTGCCTGTACGGCATCTTTGGAATTCCGTCGGGCGTGAGCGGCAAGGCCTTAATGGAAGCGATGAGCAGCCGGATTCACCTGGGCCTGGATCTGCGTGGCGGCGCCCACCTGATCTTGCAGGTGGTAGTCAAAGAGGCGGTGAACGGCGAAACGGACAACGCCGTGGCTCGGATTCAACAGGATCTGAAGACCGCCAACCTGACGTTTTCGCAGGTGTACAAGCCCGAGCCGCTCAGGCAGGATGGCACCGGCAAGCCGGAAGTACTTCGGGTGGAAGGCATCACCCCGGCCAACGCCAGCGCGGTGCGCTCCCTGCTTGACACCAAATACTCCAATGAATACGACCTGACCGGCGGGGGCTCGGACGCGAGTTTCACTCTGACCATGAAGCCGCTTGTGGAAAAGGCCCTGGACGAGAAGACGGTCCAGCAGGCCATCGAAACTATCCGCGACCGGGTCGATTCGCTGGGCGTGAGCGAGCCTTTGATTCAGGAGTACAACCTGGGCGCCAACCAGATTCTGGTGGAGTTGCCGGGCATCAGCGATCTGGACCGGGTAAAGAGCATCATCCAATCCACTGCGCGGCTTGAGATTCACGCCGTAGTGGGCGGACCCTACCAGGACGAAGCCGCGGCCTTGGCCAGCGTAGGTGGCGCCGTTCCAGCCGATGAGGAATTGATTCATGGCTCCGGAGCTTTGGCGACCGGGTCCGACGCGGACAGCGTGTACGTGCTGCAGCGTATTTCAATTGTGTCGGGCAGCGACTTTCGCTCTGCCGACCCAGGTACGGACCAGAACGGGCTGAGGAATGTCCGCTTCACCCTGACCAATGACGCCGGCGACAAGTTCTGGGACTATACCAGCGCTAACGTGGGCAAGAGCATGGCGGTGGTCATGGGCGGGCGCGTCCGCGAAGTTGCCAACATTAAGAGCGCCATTCGCGACAGCGGCGAAATCGAAGGCAGCTTCTCTCCTGAGGAAGTTGAAATCCTGTCGAAGATGCTTCGGACCGGCGCCCTTCCCGCTTCGCTCAACTACCTTGAAGATCGCACCGTGGGCGCGTCCCTGGGCGCGGACTCAATTCGCCAGGGCGTAACGGCGGCCGTCGTTGGCGTGCTGGTCGTCATGGCATTCATGCTCATCTATTACCGCGGCTCGGGCATCAACGCCGACCTGGCGTTGTTCCTGAACCTTGTAATCCTGCTGGGCTTCATGGGCTTTTCCAAGGCCACGCTTACGCTGCCGGGCATTGCCGGAGTGATTCTGACCATCGGCATGGGCGTGGACTCGAACGTGCTGATTTTTGAGCGTATCCGGGAAGAGGTCCGAGCCGGCAAAGCGCCCTCTGCAGCCGTGGATCAGGGCTTTGCTCATGCCTGGGTCACCATCGTCGATACGCACGTAACGACCATTGTGTCGGCTGCCATCCTGTTCTTGTTCGGAAGCGGACCAGTGAAGGGCTTCGCGGTCACCTTGACCTTCGGTCTGGCAGCCAACCTCTTCACGGCGGTGTATGTCTCGCGCGTAATCTTCGAGGCTCATCTGAACAAATTGAAGCCAGGGGAAGTGGTGTCAATCTAGGTTTCGGAACCAAAGCTGCCGGATCGGGATTCCTGACCGGCGGCAGAGAAACATTGAACGCTGAGGCCTCAAGGGCCTTCAGCTTGCAGGAAGCGGAGAGAACCAGTGGAATTGTTTCACGGCGTAAATGTGGATTGGCTCGGGAAGAAGTGGTACTTCCTCGCCTTTTCAATGATCTTCAGCATTGCTGGCATCATTTCGATGAGTATGCACTGGGCCAAGATCGGCAGCCCGGTCCCCCTGAGCGTGGACTTTCGCGGTGGCACCCAGGTGCAGGTTCAGTTTGTTCAAACGCCCGATATCGGCAAGATTCGCCAGGCTACGGAGTCGGCCGGCATCAAAGACGCTAGCGTCGTAATCTACGACGTGCCCGCCAACAATGAGGTGCTTATCAGCCTGCCTGAGCAGACCAATGAGACCACTCTCGATGTTGGCCGCCAGCAGATCGTCGACGCGCTTCAAGCGCACTACGGCAATCCATTCACTGTGCGTAACGTGCAGGTAGTAGGCCCTACAGTCGGCAAGCAGCTTGAAAAGCAAGCTGGGCTTGCCACGCTCTACTCCATGCTGGGCATGCTGGTCTACCTCTGGTTCCGTTTCCAATTGATCTACGGCGTGGCTGCAGTCGTTGCCTGCTTCCACGACACGCTCATCACTGTGGGCGCCTTTGCGCTGACCGGCCAGGAAATAAGTCTGACCGTCATTGCGGCAATCCTCACGCTGGTTGGCTATTCGATGAACGACACGATCGTCGTATTCGACCGCATCCGTGAAAACCTGCGCATGAGCAGGCGTGAAGCACTACCGGACGTGGTGAACCGAAGCATCAACCAGACACTGAGCCGGACTGTGCTCACCTCGGGGCTGACCTTCCTGACCGTGCTCTCGCTTTATGTTTTTGGCGGTCCAGTTTTGAAAGGCTTTTCATTTGCGCTTGTGGTAGGTATTCTTATCGGTACTTATTCATCGATCGCCGTTGCCGCGCCAATGCTGGTCGCGTGGCAGCAGTGGCGCGGGGGGCAGGGCAAGATTACGACTCTGCCGGCCGCAAAGCGCACACGAGTTTAAGGGAGTTGCGAATTCATTGCACAGGCACCTTTGCGCCGTTTGTAAGGAAAGGTTTTCCTGGGCAGGATGTAAGGGGATTCAACCGGTCAGGAGCACGGCAAAAAGGACGTAGCCGGGACTCGGGAATTGCACCGGTTTTGCAGCAGGTTTGCAGGTGAGGCGTTGTTCTGATAAGGTGGACACGCTTCTATGGGGACGGTTTTTATGTACGGGAACATTTGCAGTTCTCGCGGTGTCTAAGTAGGAGTAACCAACACCCGATTCGAGGCTGGCCATGTTTGAAGATTCCACGTTTGAATCCGGAAATAGGATCAAGACCAAAAGCGGTCGTTGGATGATGTTCACAGGCATCGTCAACGGTTCGATTCTTATTCTTCTCATCCTGATTCCGCTGATCTATCCAGAGGCGCTGCCGAAGGGGATGATGCAGACTCTGCTGTTTGCTCCTCCGCCTCCACCACCACCACCTCCGCCTCCACCTCCGCCGGAGGTAGTGCACGTCGTTCACGTGCAGTCGGAGATGATGAACAACCAGTTGACGGCGCCCACGCGGATTCCGCACAACATCGTTCAAGTCTCCGAGAAAGAGGCACCCCCGTCTACTTTTGGTGTGGCCGGCATGGAGGGCTTGGGCGGCAGCAGCAGCGGCGTGACTGACATGTTTGCCAATAGCGGACCTAAAGTGAAGGCCGCGGCTCCAAAGAAGGTAAGCATCTCAGCCGGCGTCATGGTGGGCATGTTGATTCAGAAAACTCAGCCCGTCTATCCGCCGATCGCCAAGGCTGCACGTGTCTCGGGTACGGTGGTGCTTCAGGCCACCATTTCCAAGGGGGGGCAGATTGAAGGACTCCACGTCATCAGTGGACCGGCCATGTTGCAACAGGCCGCCATGGATGCGGTAAGGACCTGGCGCTACAGACCCTACCTGCTCAACAACGAGCCGGTAGAAGTGGAGACCACGGTTAACGTGATCTTTACGCTCGGTGGATGACAAACACTCTGGCTTCCTGTTGCATCTTTGACAAGGGGCCTTGCTTTTGACCTGAATGCGAATCCGGAAAGAGCCGCATTCCCAGCAACCGTAAGGTAGTCTTCAGTTCACAAGAAACTCCTTAGGAGGAACGATTCAGTGATTCTCGCTCAACTCACACACTTCGCTTCGCATTCGGTCAGCAGCCTGGCCCTTTTCTTCCAGGAAGGTGACCAAACGGTCAGCTTCAGCCCCATGGGGCTTTGGGATCATATGGGATGGGCTGTTCGCGCCATCGCCATCACGCTTTTCATTGAGTCGGTCTGGTCTCTGGCCGTTATGATCGACCGTTACCTGTACTTCTCTGCTGCCCGCAAGCAGTCGCGCGAGTTCGCGCCTAAGGTTGCCGGCGCCCTGAAGGACAGCAAGCTCGAAGAGGCGATCAAGATCGCCGACCGCAGCAAGAAATCGCACCTCGCCGAAGTTGTTACCGCCGGTCTGCAGGAGTTCCGCGCTTCCGGTGGCACCGCTACCGAGGAGACCATCGCCAGCTCGGGCCGCGCATTGGAGAGGGCCGAGGCCATCGTTCACGCCAAGCTCAAGAGGGGCCTCTCGGTTCTCGCCACCATCGGCGCAACCGCTCCCTTCGTCGGACTGCTCGGCACCGTCATCGGCATTTTGCACGCCTTTCAGCAGATCGCCACTCAGAAGACTTCGGGCATCGGCGCTGTTGCCGGCGGCATCTCGGAAGCCTTGGTCACCACCGCCTTCGGGTTGCTGGTCGCCATCCCCGCCGTCATGACGTTCAACTACTTCACAGGACGTGTCGAGAATTTCGACGTGGAGATGGATAACTCCTCCAGCGAACTCGTCGACTACTTCATCAAGCAGAGCCACAAGCGCTAAGCGGGGCGGCTGTCGGTTCGAGCGAGAACCTTCGGGGGCGGGAGAGCCTGAAATCTCTCCCGCCTACCGCTTTCGACCTCGCGCAGACTACACCTGCTTTCGAGCAATGCCGAAAGCCATCCGGGACGGAAATTCAAAGGCAACGGAGTTTTAATAATGGGAATCGCGGTTCGTAACGAAGGCTCCAAGGTTAACTCGAATATCAACGTCACCCCCATGGTGGATGTGATGCTGGTACTGCTGATCATCTTCATGGTGATCACCCCCATGCTCCAGAACAAGGTTCAGATCGATATGGCGCAAGTGGACAACGCCGTTGCCATGCCGGACGCTGACAAGGAAGACGCCATTGTGGTTGCTGTCACTCGCGATGGTGGCGTGTTCCTGGGGCAGGACAAAGTCGCTCCTAGTGAGCTTGGCCGCAAGGTTCAAGACAAGCTGGCCGACAAGCCCGGCAAGACGATCTTTGTTCGCGCAGATGCGCGGGCGCAGTACAAGGCGGTTGAAGACGCCATCGACAACGTACGCACAGCCGGCGTGGATGAAGTGGGTTTGCTGACTGCGAAGAAGGAAGGCAACCTTCCGGGTGGCGAATAAGTCTGCTGTTGTGCTGTCTTTTAACGATTTCTAGTAAACGAGGAGTTTGAAACCATGTCAATGACGACTGGAGGCGGGGGAGGCTACTCGTCCGACATCAATGTTACGCCCATGATCGATATTCTTCTGGTGCTGTTGATCATCTTCATGGTCATCGTGCCGGTGACTCCGAAGGGCCTGGATGCGCTGGTGCCTCAGCCACCCAAGGATCCTCAGAAGCAGCAGCAGCCCAACGATCGCACCATCGTCGTCCAGGTCCTGTATCGCCCCGGCGCAGCGCCGACGTACAAGATCAACGAGACCGACGTGGCCAAGACCGATTTGCTGCCCAAGCTGACAGAGATCTATGCGAACCGCGCCGAGCGCGTCATGTTCGTCAGGGGCGACGACGATCTGAACTTCGCTTACATTGCCGAAGTAATCGATATTGGCCGCGCGGCCAACGTGGATCACATCGGGTTGATGACACCGAAGATTCAGGCCGGCCAATAGCCAGGCGCAATGTAGCCTCTTCCCTGCAAAGGGAGCCGGGCAGGCGGTCGGAATCGGGCAATATGCCCTACACTGATCGCATCGGACAGAGAGACTAAGGGGCGACAAAGATTCAGGCTGGCCGACGGGGGAAATGGGATGGCTCGAATATCCCGGATTCCCCTAGGTTGCCAGCCCCGTCCGGAAGCGGTAATGCCGGGCGGAAACAGGAGTACAATTTTTCAATCCTGGTTTCGGTTGCTCCCGCCCGCAGCCAGTTGCAACAGATTCCAGGCGCGCAACCGATAGGCACTCGCCTGAAGGAGAAGGATACGAAAATGAATGGACCCGCACGTATTACGGCGTTCGCGGTTACCCTTGCCGGCATGGTGCTTTCCATGAGCGGGTGCGATCAGCTTGCAGCCCGTGACCAGTTGAACAAGGGAGTGGAAGCGTACAAAAGCGCCCACTACGAAGAAGCGATCGGTCACTTCCAGAAGGCAACACAGCTTGACCCGAGTCTGCCCATGGCAAAGACCTATCTGGCCACAGCGCTGGCGCAGAACGTGGTACCCGGTCTGGAAACCGCGGAAAATCTGAAAACAGCGGAACAGGCGATCGATATCTTCAAGGAAGTTCTGGTCAAAACCCCGAACGATGTGAACAGCCTGAAGCAGATCGCGGGCATTTATTTCCAGATCAAAAAGCTGGACGAAGCCAAGGAATGGCAAAAGAAGGTTCTGGCCGCGGACCCGAAGGATCCTGAGGCCGCCTACACAATCGGCGTGATCGACTGGACCCAGGCGCATGAGAACACGCTGACCGCCTTGCAGTCGGCTGGCGTCAACGACGACGGCGCGGGTAACGTGAAGGCGCCCAAGAAGGTGATGGAGCCACTCAAGGCCCAGAATGCACCGCTGGTTGAAGAGGGTCTGAAATACCTCAACGACGCGGTGGCCAACCGGGCTAATTATGACGATGCCATGGCCTATCTGAACCTGATCTACCGGCGCAAAGCAGACGTGGACTATGGCGATGCGGCCGCAGTCAAGGAAGACATTGCAGCCGCGGAAGATTGGCGTACCAAGGCGATGGGAACGCGCAAGGCCAACGAAGAGAAGAAGAATGCAGGGCCTGGTGGCATCACCATGGATTCCAACGGCACCCTGAAATAAGCGAGCGTTGCTCGCCCGTCAACAGAAACGGCCCCCAGCTTCGGCGGGGGCCGTTTTTTCGTTTGCGATCCTTCGGACGCATCTCACTAGGCGTATCTTGCTCGGGGTTCGTGTAGTCGCTTGGGCGGCTGGCGCAGCTGTTTCTTACGGCTCCCCGGCCATGAATGCTCGACAAGAGACCCAGTCCTGCCCCGGAGTGGCACTCCAGTTCGAGTTTTCGGGTGGCCATGTGGGCCTGACATGCTGGCCTGGATGGTTACAAAAAGACCCGAAATGTTCGCTTAAAGGGTTACGAAATGGGGCCAAACGTTGGCCCAGGTGGTTGCATTTCTTTGAGGGGTTAACCCTTTTTGCAGCCCAAATTGGCGTTTTGGCCGCTCACAAGGTTCCGTTAGTGAGGGAAGGGTTGTCTTGAATTACCCGAAAAGCGACCAAATATGGCCTAATAGCCGCTAATAACGCGCTTTTGGCAGGCAAATTGGGCCAATTTTCCGCGTTTACCCTGACAGTGGGGCCCGGCCGGGCCGGGCCAGTAGACAGTGAGCAGT
>PKXI01000004.1 GCA_003133425.1 Acidobacteriaceae bacterium | reverse complement strand
CTCTAGCGAGAGAACGCGCGCTATTCCGGCGCGGAAGATCGTCTGAGGGCCTGCAAGTATGATTCGCTTGTCTTTGATGCGATCCGCCTCCAAGGCAGCATTCTCTACATCGAACATCTTACGAAAACTCGGCTCTCTTACTTATCCCCCACAAGTTGCATGGTCTCTACCTAATCAGTAACCTACGACCACGTTTGGTCAATGTTGACCTATATACCACTACCACAATTCAAGCTCAATTCAGCCGCCAGTGTGGCCGTGTCCATTTAAGGAGGACTCATGAAGCTATTCCAACATGTGAACCACCTTAGTCCAATTACGGGACTCGCTAGCGGTTCGACGTACCAAATCCGCAGGCTCTACACCCATAGCAACCGCGGAGAGCGGGCGGAGTTACGTCGCGTTGGGGAATTTGCGCCATTGGTCTATGATTTCCCAATTTCGGAATTGCGCGCCTCGGCAGCGGAAAATCCGGAAGAAGTACCGGCACGTCCGCGAGTGTTCTTCGTATAACCACATGCCAAGGCGGCCTTCATCTACACTGTGCGTCCGTCGGGCGAGATCGCGTAGCAGACATCCCACCATCGCAACAATCGACGGCGAGCCCCGGATTCATTAGACGCTCGCCGTTTCTCTTGCAGGCGTCCTTCCCTGTAGCAAAGCTACTCAGCACTGGAGAACAAGTGAATACCACTGTCAATTCGTTGCCCACAGGCGCATGTCTGGTGCCACCCCTTCCGATCACCCGCTTCAAGGACGCGATCTTTATTCCCCTGCCCGTTGAACTGTGGCGTGCAACCCCCGGTGGCGGCTGCTGCTGCCAATTCTGCAAGGCAGATGGGTCCCCAGGTTTCTGGGATACGCTGGCGCTTGGCGCGGCGGCCCCCGGCAATCGCCGCGACGACCGGACCTATACCGTTCACCATCCCGGGCTCCACGCACCCCATATCCGCAAGGAGAAGGCAGCACGCGCGATCGCAAGCCATGCGTACAACGATCTCTTGCAGGCAACGGCTACTGCTTCGACTGTGGGCTTGAGGAGACACATCCGGAATCAAAGCATTCCGAAATCGCCCATGCCGATGCTGCCCGATAGTAAGCGGCAGCAAGGCGAGTTGCCTCTTTGAGCAATCTGCCGTTATAATGATGGCAGATTGCTCAGGAGGCACTTGTGGCCCAAACCGCTCAAACTCGGACGAAGAGGGACCCAGCAATGTTTTTTCGCCGCGTAGAAACCAAACTTGGAATAGTCCCCGTGCGGTCGGATCGTGATCTGGAGCGATTGGTTGCTAGTCATCTTCCTCTCAGTTCATTAGCGTCCCTGTCAAGCAATGGGATCAGCAGTGAGGAGATTTACGAATTCATCGTGCCGAGGCGGACTCTATCCCACCGGATGGCTCACGCGAAGCCATTGACATGGGAAGAATCGGACCGCGTTGTCCGGTTGGCTCGCATCGTTTCACAGGCCGAGGAAGTCTTCGGCGACAACGCAAAAGCTGCGCGTTGGCTGAGAAAAGGAAAGCCAAGGTTTGATGGGCACTCGCCATTAGAGATGCTCAAGACAGAAGCGGGATCTCGCCTAGTGGAAGAGATGCTCTTGCAGCTTGATTACGGATTTGCTGCGTGAGCAGCCCATTATGATCCTATGGCGAATCAGTAACTACGCGACCCTGGATGGGGCGGGTGGCCTCTATGTGTCCGGTCGTTGGCATACCAAGGGCTACCCGGTTGTGTATTGCACATTGAACCCGTCGACCGCGCTCCTCGAAATTCTTGTCCACATGAGCATTGACTCTGAGGATCTTCCTGATCATTTTCATGTGCTCAAGATCGAAGGGTCGGATGCTCTTCCCAGTGAGCGGATCGAACGCGACGAGTTGCCTCCAAATTGGGAGGCTGACATTGCCGTGACTCAAAGCATTGGTGATCGATGGCTATCTGAGAAGCGATCCTTGCTGCTCGAGGTTCCCAGCGTACTCGTCCCTGAAACGTGGAACGTGCTTGTGAATCCCGAGCACCCTGAGGTTAAGCAACTGATGATCGTCGCGGTCTACGACCATCCATTTGATCTCCGCTTTCTCCAGCATAGCTAGTCGCGTTCAACTCAGTTTCACCAAGGGCGTCCCACTTCGGGGCGCCTTTTCATGTNNCCCCTATAAGGAGCCCTTTAGTGGCAAAGCCAGCGATTGTACTGATTGAAACCCGTCAAGGTTGCGAGATGATGGAGACCACGAAGAGGTTCAACGTGATGCTCAATGGAGTGAAAGTTGAGCAGCTCTGGTGGAATATGAAGGGCTACGTAGGCAACCTTCCGCTTCCTGACGGATGCAGCCTCTATATGCCCGAGGGCAGCCTCGCCAGTTTCAAGCGCGAGATTTCGAGACTCAACCGTGAATTTGCAGGAGCGGAGAAGGCAAAGGCCACGAAGTAGGTCAGACCAACCCGCTTCACTCCTGCTTACTTTTGTTGAAGGGACACCATGCGTATTGAATTGGATGGAAAGCGTCTCGGCTACGGCTGCGATGGCCTTGAAATTGGCATCACCGGATTCGAGGCGAACCCTACCGATGCAGAGAATGAGCCCA
>PKXI01000377.1 GCA_003133425.1 Acidobacteriaceae bacterium | reverse complement strand
CCGCTCAGAACTTCAGGCTAACAGCCCGATGCGCTCATGGAGCCAAGAGCGGATGGGACAGGCGGCTCGATTTAATACTCGGCGATTTTGCATCAAGTGAAGGCGAATCGGTCGCTCAGGCAGTTTGCATACTGACTGAGCACACATCTCGAAGAGCTGAAGATGATATTCACAATCAGCTCTCTCCTCGAATCCAATGATCGCCTTCAAGTTTTGAAATACAAGCAGTCGTAATTGTCGCCTAGGAGCGACCCAGAACCTTACCGGATTCCTAAGCGCGGAGCGTCGGGGATTTACTCCTGTCGCAACGCCTGGATTGGATCAATCTTCGCGGCACGGCGCGCGGGAAAGTAGCAGGCCAGCAGCGCGAGAACGGCGAGGAGGAGCGGGGCGCCGATCAGCAGACGCGGATCGTTGACACCGAAGCCAATGGCGTCGCTAAAGGCCGTGGTGAGTGCTGAAAGCACTTTGGCCACCGCGATTGCGCCCAGGAATCCAATCACGATTCCAACTGCAATCAGCGTTGCGCTCTCGCGAAGCACCAGCGCCAGCACCTGCGATTTGCGCGCGCCCAGCGCCATGCGAATGCCGATCTCCTTGCGTCGCTGTGCCACCGTGCACCCGGTCACTCCGGCCAATCCAATCGCCGACAGAGCCAGGCCGAAGACGCCAATGCCGCCGAGCGTGCGCAGAGCATACCACATAGCGGAGCGGATCAGTTCGAGGTACTCGCTCAGCGTTTGCACGTTGAAGAGAGTCAGATTCGGATCCATGGATGCGACCACGCCTCGCACCGCGCCGAGTGCATCCTCTGCCGAATGCCCGCGCGCGATAATCGTGATCCCGCCGCCCGAGGGCTGGGCGAAATCGTGCCACGTGAGGGGAAGGTAGGCGATGGCCTGGATCGTGCCGTTGGCATCTTTCATATCAGGGACCACGCCTACCACTTCGTACGCGCGCCGATCTTCCCGAAGGTGCTTGCCGATGGCGTTGTCATTACCAAATAATGCGTGCGCGGCTTTTTCATTAAGCACCAGTGGCAGCGTCGGAACCGGGGCTCTGGAGGCAATGGCCGCCTCGGCATCGACGCGCTGATCGCGCTCATCGAATTCCCTCCCGACCAGGATGGGCTCATTGAGGGCGGCAAAGTAGCCCGCTCCGACGGTCTGTTTCGCCACATCCTTCTCTACCGGCGACGATGCTCGCGGATCGTCGACTTTGAGATGAAAAGAGCCTTCGCTGCCCGAATAGGCCGGTCGCGCGGCAAGCGCGAAGCTGGTCACCGCCGGTGCGCTCCTCAAGCGCTCCGGCAGGCGCTCAAAGAAAGCCTGGGCTTTATCCGGGGTATAGCCGTCCCGGACCGGATCGATCATGAGGAAGACCATGGTCTTCCGATTGAAGTTCGTCTTGATGATGTTTCCGTTAATGATTCCCAGTACCAGAAATCCGGTGATGAGCAGCAGTAGCAGCGAGCCGGCCACCTGCGCGCCCATGGCCAGATTGCGCAGGCCGAAGCGCCGGTATCCGGACAACTGCAGTGCCGCGCCATCCTTAAGTGCTGAGGCGATGCCGGTCTTTGTCGCCTGCAGAGCCGGGAGGATACTGAAGCCGATGCCGCACACAACAGCCAGCACGAAGACGAAGATCGCTGTATGCCAATCGAGCGCCGTGTCGACGCTGCTGGGCCAGCCCGCGGGCAGCCGCGTATGAGCGGTCAACGCCCACAGGCCATACGCCATCGCGAATCCTGCGGCGCCACCGATTAGGGAAAGCAAAATGCCTTCGGTGATCATCTGGCGGATGAGGCGGAAGCGGCTGGCTCCGACACCGAGGCGAATGGCCAGCTCCTTGCGGCGACCAGCGGCACGCGCCAGAACCAAGGTGGCGAGGTTGAGGCACGCAATGGCCGTGATGATGACCATGAGTATCATGTAAAATCCCATGGCTTTCGGACGAACGTCGCGTGGGATCAGCACGCGGGTGCCCGCGGGAAGCAAAACGACCCGCTTCGCTTTGTTCTGCTGGGGCGGCGCTAAGGGATCGTCTTTCTCGAGACGGCGGGTGATGCCATCCAGCGCTGCCTCGGCAGAATCGATGGTGATGCCCGGCGCGAGGCGGAACAGCAATTGGAAGTCCTTTGCGTTGGGGTTGTGCAGAACGTCGTTGCCGAGTTCCGGAGCCAGTCTGGCCGGCACCGTCGTAGGGACGAAAAGCTCGGCCAGATCCATAGTGAGAGCGCCATTGAATCTGCGCGGGGTGATACCGACGATGGTCGTGGACTGTCCGTTGAGATAAATCGTTCGTCCGATAGCGTCAGGATCGGCATTGAGGCGGCTGCGCCAGTAGCGGTCGCTGACGACCACGGACGCAGGGGCGCCGGTCTTGTCCAGATCGGCACTGAGGAGGCGTCCCCTCTGCGCGTCCATGCCGAGGACGGAAAAATAGTCCGGCGAGACCAGTTGCCCGTAGACGCGCTCGGGTTTGCTGCTGTGGCCCTCGAAGGCGACGTTGAACTGGACGCTGTTCTGGACTGCGGCTACGCCTGCGAAGAGCTTCTTCTGCTCGCGATAGCGCTCGATGTAGGGGTAGGACGCGGAATTCTGCGCAGTCACCAACTGCTCTGCGTTGGCCACGCCCGGAAGTGTGCGCGTGGCCAGCGTCCAGGTCGAGCAGTAGACGGTGGTTGTAAGCCCAATACCGAGTCCCATGGAAACAATGCCAACCGCTGCGTAGCCCGGCGACTTCATCAGGGTGCGCGCGGCGTAGGGCAGGTCGCGCCGCATCTCGTTCAGGTATTCGATGGGAAGGCGAAGGAGCAGGTCGGCGATGAGGCGGACGAGGCCCAGGACGCCGTGCCGTTTTGCGACGCCGGCGATGGCGTCCTCGCCGGATTGCATCATTTCCTCTCCGAATGCCAGCTTGAATTCGTGCGGGAAGGCCGCAGCCAGCCGCTGGTAGATCGTCCATGCGATGTTCATCCGGTCATCCTCGTTCAGTCGCCATCGTTTGTTTGGTTTGAATTGCCTGAACCAACTCCTGGAGGCGTTCGCATTCGGCGTCGAGCACTCGGCGCCCCAGGGGCGTGAGGCGGTAGTAGCGGCGGCGGGCGTCGTCGAGCTCGGGAGCGGGCCGGGCATTGGACTCCTCAATCAAGTTGGCCTCGATCAACCGCTTGATAGAGCCGTAGAGCGTAGCCGGCCAGAGGCGGACTTTCCCGGTGGTGCGCTGGAGTACTTCCTGCATGATCCCGTAGCCGTGCTGTTCTTCTCCGGCAAGGGACAGCATGATGTGGAACCACTGTGTCTTGAGGGGGAGGAAGGACTGGATCTTGGTCTCGGTCATGTTCAATGTATATATGGCATGATATAGATATTTGTCAAGTGAGTCGTTTGTTGGGGAAAACTCAGCAGTTTGGGTAGCAGCTGGAAATGCGGTGCGCGTGTGACAACTGCGCGTGTTCGGGAGATGGTTAAGACACGAGACTGACCTTTGCCGGTTAGCTGGGAAAAATACCGTTCCTGCGGACCCGCCCGGGCCTGGACTGCGAATCGAGTCCCCCTATCATGAGCAGTCCAGTGGCTGCCTAATATGTTGGTCCCCACTCAGGCTGCTTGGTAGTCAGCTCGTGATAACAGGCCAACTCGCTCATTAACCCGGTCTGTCTCCGAGAATTTGGGCTTCCCCAAAATTAGTATCGGGAAACGCCCTTCGAGGCGGCGACCACTCCTGGGGGCCTTTGCCTCGCGATTCCAGCCGAGTTGCCGACCTCAGTGGGTATCAAAGGCGGTGCCCGGTTCCTGGAGTTCGGCGCGGCTTTGGATTGTAGCTTTGCTGGTGTGCTCCCAGGGCCAGAAGGCCGGAGCGCAGGCCGGCAAGGCGGTCCAGCTGGCTTCATCGGATGGCGATATCGGGGAGTAGGGCTGGCTGGGCGTTGCGCGCCGCGAGGGCGATCACCAGGCCCGAACCGATAATCAGCGATCCGCCAACCAGCATCGGAAGGCCCGGCTTGTCGTGCCACACGAGGTAAGAGATCAACGCGCCTGTGAGCAACTGCGTGTAGTGGTACTGCGAGACGTTGCTGGCAGATGTGTGCTTGACGGCGACATAGAAGCTGAGCGTGCCGGCTGCGCAGAAGACTCCCATCATTCCCAGGGCCAGCCAGAGCGTGGGCGTGAGCGGCTGGGGGTGGAAGCTGGTCAGCGCCAGACCGGCGATGGCCGTCACCAGGCCGGAGCAGAATGCAAGGCTCTCGGGCGATTCAGTGCGGGTAAGCACGCGGGACCAGACCATGTTGACCGAAAAGCAGGCCACGCACACAAGACAACTGACGAGGCCGATGAGATCGATGCGCTGAGCATGGCTCCAGGGGGCGACCGCGATGACCACGCCGCAGAAGCCGAAGAGCATCGCAATAGCCTTCTTCGGGGTGATGCGTTCGCCAATAAAGACGGCCGAGAGCAGGGAGATGACCAGCGGTGAGGTGAAGACAAGGATGTAGAACATGGTCAGCGAGAGATGGCGGAGGGCAATGACGACGCAGACGTTGTTCGTCATGTCCAGAAGGGCGCGCAGCACCTGGCGCACCACCGAGTGCGGACGCAGATTGCCGAGGTTGCGGCGCACAGCGGCCTGCAGCGCGAGCGTCAGCGCCATGAACAAACCCATGAATGCGACGATCTCTTCGGGTGGCAGCCCATATTGCCCGATCCACTTGATGCAACTGTCGCCGAGCACCCAACAGGTGAAGCCGAAGACAGCAAAAAAAATGGCGGTCAGGTCCGAGACACGGGCTTTCATCGGGACGATTCGCATCCAGCGGCGCGGAATAGGGGGAAGATCCATTCGGCCATGACGTAGTTTCAGGGTAGACCATTGGGCGAAAGGGGAAACGATGATCAGATCCCTGAAGCCCAGCCGACTTTTGAGTACCGATCTAATTTCAGCGAGTGATTTGGCGATTTACCGTCAAATGAGCTATTCGGGCTCCAGGGCGGTTTTCGCATGCCAGACATGCATAGAGAAAATCCCGGGATTGGGTGGCTGGTATACTCCAGTCGGAACAAATCGAAGGCGGTTTAGAGTATGTCGGAAAGAAAACAGCCTAACGTGGTGATTCGGACCGCCAAACCGGAGGACAGCCCCGTCTGCGGGCAGATTTGCTACGACGCCTTTTCCACCATCAACGCGGCGCACGGTTTTCCTTGCGACTTTCCCTCGCCAGAGGGTCCTACCGGCTTGTTTTCGATGATGTTTTCGAGCCCCGGCTTTTATTGCGTTGTGGCGGAAGTCGATGGCCGGATCATGGGCAGCAATGTCCTGGACGAGCGTTCGGTAATTCGAGGCGTCGGCCCCATCACCATCGACCCCGCCGCACAGAACCTCAGAATCGGCCGAAAACTCATGCAGGCCGTGATCGATCGGGCGAACGAGCGCGGCGCCGCTGGAATCCGGCTGGTGCAGGCGGCTTTTCACAATCGCTCGCTCTCACTCTACACGTCGCTTGGCTTTGACATCCGCGAGCCTCTGAGCTGCCTGCAGGGACGGACACTGCAGCGTAGTATTCCCGGATGCGCGGTGCGTCCGGCCTCCCCTGACGACCTCGATGCCTGCAATACTCTTTCGCTGCGGGTTCATGGGTTCGAACGCGCTGTCGAGTTGGCGCAAGCAATCCGGCAGGGCACAGCATGCGTGGTAGAGCGCGGAGGCCGCATCACGGGATATACGACGCACCTCGCGTTCTTCGGCCATTCCACCGCGGAGACGAACGTGGACTTGCAATCGCTCATTGCCTCGGCGGAGTCCTTTGCGGGGCCGGGAATTCTCTTGCCCTCACGCAACACCGCTCTGCTGCGCTGGTGCCTGGTCAACGACCTGCGCGTTGTACAGCCAATGACACTGATGAGCATGGGGCTCTATTCCGACCCGGCGGGCGCTTGGCTGCCGTCCGTATCGTTTTGAACCAGTGAGGTGTGCCTTTCAGAACGAACCCAGCCTGATTTCACGGGCGAAAAGGTGGAACTATGGCCGCACAGACGAACAGGTCAGGTGAACTGTCCGCACCGCAAGGCGTGCCCGAGAACTACGGGCTCCATGCCGGTGTGCTTGGACCCATCGAAACCTTGGCGCAGTCGGTCTCCGCCATCGCGCCTTCCACCTCGCCGTCCGTGATCATTCCACTGGTCTTCGCAATGGCCGGCAACGCCACTTGGTTTGTCTATCTGTTGGCCACCGGAGCAACCCTGCTGGTTGGTTTCTGCGTCAGCCGGTTCGCGCGGCTCCAACGTGGAACACATCCGACAAGGTCAGCGAACACCCTTCTCATGCAGCGCTGAACGTCCACGGAAGCAGGAGACTCATTTCGATCACGTAACCTGGTTGGCTTGGTGACAGAGATTGCTCATCCCACGATCCGCAATACCCGGCTGGTCACCTCCCCATTCACGGAACGGATTCATAGACATAAGCCGACTTATCGTTACTGATCGACGCCGCAGATAAGGCTCGGCACTATCCAGGGCAATGGCGCTAGATGCCCCGACATCGAGCAGGAAAGACGAACCCGGGGACCCGCCCGGAAGTCCCCTGCGCTTCAAAGCAGCCGCACCTGCCGAAAGTGGGGGGCAAATCAGCACGGCGGTAAAATTGGAGATGCGGCTTTTGCTTATGCGGAGTAATCGATAGATTCCTGGGCGACCCCTAGATGGAACACTTTATCGAGTGTATTGAGCGTGCGCACGCAGTTGCCGAGAATTCCTTCCAGCACTTCGGTGAGATCCTTCTCATCCATCCCAAAGAACGGCTTCGATTTCTCGTAATTCTCACCCTTTCTATGGGCAGAGCACGCCGATCGGAGCGCTTGCAGCTTTCGTAAGAACTCCATCATCGGTTCCCTGTATGCGCCGTTTTGTTTTAACCATGCTTCGAGCTTGTCCAATCCCTTCGCGTTCGGCTTTTGATCGATCCCTCGCGCAAGCTCCTTCTCGTTCAGAGAGTCGATAAAGACCTTCGCCAATGCGAGCACTTGTTCATCGAATTCCCGCTGGTCGTTCGTAAGCGGCACGCGGAGAATTTTCAGGTAATATTCGTCTTTGCCGACGAGCGGCTTGAATAACTCCCAGCCGAACTTCTCCTTCCATTTGTTGTTGAACAGCGGAAACTTGTGCTTGAAGAACAGATCGACGTTTTCTGCGTCGGCGAATCGACCCCAAAAACTCCTTTCAAATGCAACTCTGCTCATTCTGCCCGAGGCAATGTTGAACCCTCGCCAGTACATTTGTTCGATGTGGGAAAGATGACCGAGATCACCAAGGAACACCATCACCGAATCAGGATGATTGTTGTCGAGCGGGAGGCTCCACATTGCAGCGCAGGTGAGATACCCATCAGTCACCGTATACTTCTCTGGCTGGGAATAATATTTGTTCAATACTTCTTTACGGAAAAAGACCGGGGTCAAGAAGTGCGGCGATCCTGGGTTTGCACCGAAATAGTTTGCAAGCTTTCCCTCATCGCATGTGTGCGTAATTTCGTGGCCATCGTCATCAACGCCGATAAGGAAGTCAACGTACTCGCGTTCCTCACGTGAAAACGCGTTCCGTTCGACATGAGGATCCCCCGAGAGGATTTTCTTACCCATCATGAAACCATGCGTGCGCTTGTTGTCATCGGAGAAGCCTATCCACGGGCGCGCCCCCTTTGAGATAACTTGATCCGCGGTCGATTCTACGGTGTGGTGCTCCGTGATTCCAAGCTCTTGAAGAGTCTTCGAAGAAAACCGGTTGTAATCGAAATACAACACCAATCGCATCTTGCGAACGCCCAGGTATTCCCTCATGAGGCGCGTCTTCACACGGATCTCTGAAGCGGCCATCCGAATTGCTTCGTGTTCATCTCCGTTGTTATCGATTATCAGGAAGCGCTTATTCGGACGATCCTCGTACAGATTGAAAAAGAGACGAAAGTCCTCTGAGATCTCCCAGTAGGCGGCCGGATACCGTGAAAACTGCGTCTGAGAGCAAACGGTTCGATTCCTTCGTCTGAAGGCCGGGAATACCAAGTCTCCTCATTTCCATTCTCATATTGGGTAACGAGGCCAGGAGCACCATCTCCGATGTGCAGATCCCAACTGGCATCTTTGAGCACCCTCTCTACCAGGTCTTCTCGAATCATGGCGGAGTAGAACGCCGGACCTTCTGCGTCCTCTTTGGATGCGTACATCGTGGTCCATTCGCCTTTGCCGAGATCAATGATCGTTGGAAGAAAATCAGAGAACGTAATATCTTCGTTGTTCATAATCCGTGATTTTACGCCGCTTATAGAATGGCGCCGGTCGGTGTATGACTCACCGAATCCACCAAAACGCCGTTTAGAGCAAAACTAAGGTCGC
>PKXI01000432.1:7629-11816 GCA_003133425.1 Acidobacteriaceae bacterium | reverse complement strand
TTTCCACCTACGAGTGGGAGACACTTTCCACTCTGCGGTCGGGAGCGTTCGCACTGGGAGCACTCTACGCCGTGGGCAGCCTGGTTCTCGGGCTTGCCGCCGTGTGGGCAGGCACTGCGCTTGCCGACCTGATTTAATCCGCCATGAATCGCCCGTGCAGGCGCAGCAGGTTAGCCCGCACTTGCAATCTTCCACTGGAAAGTGCTTCAATCCTTCGTTGGCCTTTATTGCTTCGGCAAATAAANNTTTATTTGCCGGATCTATAGTCACCGCACGAAGTCTCGGGACCGCTCGTCCGCGCTGGTGGCCAATTTTGAAAGGACATCCCATGCTGACCTCCGGAAAAGCAGTCAAAGTAACCCTCTACCTGAGCGATGGTGCAAAACACCACGGAGTTCCGGTCTACTCCAGCATCCTCGACTTCCTCTTCCACGGCGGAATCGCCGGAGCCACAGTCACCAAGGGCGTTGCCGGTTTTGGCCACGCGCACCGTATCCATTCCGCCCATATTCTCGAGATTTCCGATCATCTCCCCGTCAAGATCGAATTCATCGAAACGCGCGAAAAAGTCGATACCGTTCTCCCGGAGCTCCAGAAACGGATCGGCTCCGGCCTGATCGAGTTGCAGGAAACTACCGTGATCGTCCCAACACCGAACTGAAGCGCTACAGCGGTTTCGATTCTGCNNACGTAGACTCCAAGTGGCATTTTCCTCAAGAAAATGCCACCTCGCATGATCTTCAGATGGCAACACGTGAATCGAAACCGCTCTAGCTCAATGCAAGAGCCCAGGCTTGTTCTATTCGACCGACCTGAACGGTGACGCCGGAAGTCCCTCGCCGTTGAACAGATTGCACTGCGGATTGTTGGCCCATCCGTAACGGACAAACATCGGCTCCGCCACCGACGGGCTCGCAACCAGCACCGTTTCGCCATCAATCGTAGCTGTGGCAGCAACGAACTTCCCGTCCACTCCAGCAACTTCAAAGCCGGTCAGTTCGCCGCCCTTTGCCATTAGCCCTTTCGCATGATCGAACCATGCGCGGATCGAAGATCCCTCTGGCGTTGCCTGGCGGTAGATCGGTCCGGAGTCCTCAATAGCCTCGCCGTAGCTGAGTACGCGCGCCGCCCGAGCCAGTCGCAGGCCCACATCCACCTTGTCCGTGGGATGAACATTGTCCGGGTTCCCTATGTCGATGGTTACCGCCATCGCCGTATTGCGCAGCGCAAGGGTCTTCAACTGCTGTTCGCGCAAAGTTGCCCAATCTTCGGTCGGGGTAGATTTGAAGTTTGAAATCTGCACAAACAGGAACGGAAAATCGCCAACGCCCCACTGGCGGCGCCAATCCTCAATCATGTCTCGAAAGATGCGACTGTAGAGCGGCGCCCTTTCCAGCAAGCTGTTGCTCTCGCCCTGGTACCAGATCGCTCCGCGTATCGGCAGAGGCGTGAGCGGCGCAATCATGCCGTTGTAGAGCATCCCGGGGCCCCAGCTATCCAACTGCGGCGCCCAGGGAAACACGGGTGCGGGCTTGCCCTGAGCTTTGGCATCGTCGATCATCCGCTGCCTGTTCTTCGCGCGCAACTCCGCGTCCGCCTGGCGCTCGGTCATACTGCCCCACGAAGCAAACAGCGGTGCCACTGCTGCGTCTTCGCCCAGCGCGGCCGCACGCGTCCACGCCTCCACCGGCGTGCCGCCCCAGGTGGAGTCGATCACGCCCACTGGCACATGCTCGCGTTTCTCAATTTCGCGGGCAAAGTACCAGGCAACTGCGGAGAAATCTTTCGCTGTCTCCGGCGTCGATGCCGCCCAACCTTCGGTGTCCACGTCATCCTGGCGATAATCGATGGCCTTCTTCTTCACCATGAGCAGGCGAATCTCCGCGTTGGCAGCATTCGGGAGATCCTGGTCCGCCGTCTCCGCCTGCTTCATCAGGAACTCCATGTTTGACTGTCCTGAAGCAACCCAGACGTCACCCACCAGCACATCGTCCAGCGTCACGGTCTCCGCGGCCGCCGCGTCGCTGCCGGTTGCCTCCGGTGTTCCGGTTACCGTCATCTGAAATGGCCCGCCCGCCGCTCCAGGCAAAAGATAAACGTTCCACCGGCCCAGTTCACCGGCTTTCGTCGAGCGCGTCTGGCCGCGAAAGCTCACTGCCACCGTCTCTCCCGGAGTTGCCATGCCCCAAACATGCACCGGCAAATCCCGCTGGATCACCATGTGGCTGGAGAGAATCTTGGGCAGTGTCACCTCGGCGAACAGAGTTGTGCATGGAACCAGGGCAAGCAGCAGCAGCGATCGAANNGGTCCACACGAACTCCACGTTATCAGAGCATGCTGTCTCCCGTAAGATCATTGCCTGCTTCGTCAACGCACACACTGGAAACAACTTTTTGCAGAAAAACATATCCAAATAATTTAGGGTCGCAGGCCAGGGTATTTTTGTTGCCGTGGCCCGTAAAACCCCCCCGCTTCTCGAATTGCATCAACAACAGTAAATCGCATTTTCACGAGCGGGCGCATAATAGAGAAAGATCAGGAACCTGGTAGAGGGGATCCGATGCTTTTGATGTGTAAGGCGAACATAACTGGCTTTATTGTCATTGTTTTAATTTTCCTTTTTGGCCAGCCGAGCCGCGCCCAGGCTGCCCTCTTTATGGAGGAGCCGTACGGCTTTTTCGGCACCCTCAATCCCACCGGACACATCGCGATCTACTTCGGGCGCATCTGCGCTGAAACGCCAGTCGAACTGCGCCGCTGCCAGCCGGGAGAGTTAGGGTCCGTCATTGCCCGCTACCAGGGAATCCGCGACTACGATTGGGTCGCCATCCCGCTCATCCCCTACATGTATTCGGTAGAAGATCCCTCCGACGTACCGGATAAAGTGGATCGAAAGCAGGTAAGGCGGCTGCGCAACCGGTATCGCGAAGCGAATCTGCAGTCCCTCGGAGACGACCTGCCTTCCGGAAATTTCGCCCACGGCGGCTGGACCCAGCTAGTTGGCACGACGTACGAGCGGCGCATTTACGCATTCCGCTTTGACACCACCCCCGCGCAGGACGACGCGCTCATTGCGCGAGTGAATGCTGGCCCCAATCGTTCCCACTTCAATCTGCTTTTCAATAACTGCGCGGATCTTTCGCGCATGGTCCTCAACTCCTATTTCCCCCGCACCTTCTCGCGAAGCATCTTCCCCGACGCCGGCGTGACCACGCCCAAGCAGATGGCCTACAAGTTGGTGCGGTATGCGAGCAAACATCCTGAGACGCAACTCAACGTCTTTGAGATTCGCCAAGTGCCCGGCTATCGACGCCAAAGCCACTCGAACAAGAGCATTGCCGAGTCCCTCACTACCACCGGCTACGCAATTCCCATCGTGCTTCTGAATCCATACCTGGCCGGCGGCCTGTTTGTGGACTTCCTCGTGCGCGGCCATTTTCATCCCATCCCTAGAAATCCTCCGGTTCTGAGACCTGACAATCTATTTGCATTGACATCTGCCACCGGCGTCGAGCAAAATCCGGGCAGCGCAGGTGAACAGGCCCCCAGCGCCGCTGTGGGCGGCTCCGCGGAAATGCAGTCGTCCGAACCAGCAAATTCCGGCCTGACAGAAATTAAGGCCCTTCATGAGTGAAAAGGCACCACAGAGTCTAAAGAACCACGGACGGCTCGATCCGCAGTTTCACGTTGTTACGTTTTTCATCCTGATCGCGAATCTGGTCTTCTCCATCTTCCACTTCGTACACCACTGGCACGATTCACCCTTCGCTTGCGCTTGGTTTGTGCTGCTGTCGGTGGCCGTGTTCATCCCCTTCTTCAAACTGCGCACCTACCCGCTCAAGGTGCAAGACCGTGTCATCCGCCTCGAGGAGCGCATACGCCTGCAGGCGCTGGCTCCGTCGGAGTGGCACACGCAAATCTATCGCCTCACCGAAGACCAACTCATCGGCCTGCGCTTTGCAGCCGATGACGAAGTTGTGGAACTCGCCAAACAGGCGCTCGAACACAACCTGAACCGCAAGCAGATCAAGGAGCGCATCAAAGAATGGCGCCCCGACAACTGGCGCGTCTGAGCCCGCGCGCAGATCCCAAAACTAAAAAAGGGGAAGCCTCCAACAGCAGCTCAGAAAAGATGCCGCTGGATTGCTTCCCCCTTTCTCTTTCTCTACAGCATTTTCGAGTTGAG
>PKXI01000432.1:319-7590 GCA_003133425.1 Acidobacteriaceae bacterium | reverse complement strand
GACGCGACCACCAGGGAGCGGCGACCAAGCATGAGACTCAACAGAACACAGCTACTCTGGTTCCAGGCTAGGCTCTATCGATAAATATCACGCAGATAACTGCCGGATTCACATAAAAGCTCATCTCTCTTCCTGTCCTACTTCTCTTCCTGCTTTGCCCCACCTTCCGCTTCGCCTTCTTTCAGCGTCTCCGTATCCAGCCCGTGCTCATGCTTGTAATGTTCCACCGGCATCTTGCCATCCCACCACGCCCAGTTCATCGGATAGACGTCAGGATCGAGAAACACCTGGTAGAAGTGCCACACCACAATCGCCAGCGTCGCCAGAATCGCCTCATAGAAGTGCACTGCTGTCGCAATATCCACCCACCAGCGCGCCAGTGTATTGCCCACCCAAACCTTGGCCCACAGCATGATGCCGGTGAGCCCCATCAGCGCTGTTCCCCAAACCAGAGCCCAGTATTCAGCTTTCTCCGCATAATTGAAGCGCGCGAACTTGGGCTTCTCCGCACGCAAGCCGAGGTAGTACATCATCGTGTAAATTGCATCGAACGCGTCCTTCGGCCTCGGCGCCAGGTCGTAAATCAGCCGCCGTCCTTCCCGTGCCGCCGCTAGATAGAACACGTGATAGATTCCCGCGCCGATCAGAATCACTCCTGCCACACGGTGAATGATTCCACGCCATTTCTCGCCCATGCCAAACACGTGGGCAAACCAGGTATCCGGGAACTTCAGCGCAAAGCCCGTAATCACCAGGATGATGAAGCTCGAAAGCAGAATCAGGTGCTGCCAGCGCTGGTTGGCCGTCATGCGCACCATGAACGGATTCTGCATCCTGCGCCGATCAACCGCCTTCTTCCGCCAGATGATGAAGTTGTGCAGGAACATGGCTCCAATCACAAGCAGAATCAGCGCAATGTAAATCAGCCGTATCCACTTCACCGCAATCGAACCAATGTCGTGCGGATGGACGCCGTCTTCCTGATGTACCCTCGTCTGTGTAAATTTCTGCGTCACGCCCTTGTGGCATTGGCCGCAAGTCGCATCCAGATTGGCGTGGTTGATAGTGGAGTGCGGATCGCTTGACGGCAGAATGTTATGCACACCGTGGCAGCTCGAGCAGTTAGCCGCAACCACCGACCCGCCTTCCGCGGCCAGCCCGTGATAGCTGTCAAAGTAGCTCGACACCTTGTTCCCGGGCACGCCGAACTCCTGTGACAGCCGCACTCCCTCATGGCAGCGCGCGCAAGTATCTCTTGAAACGTTCTGCTCCGCTGACGGCGAATTCGGATCGGCATGCGACTTGATCGAGTGAATTCCGTGACAGTCCGTGCAAACAGGAGCCTGTGCATTCCCGCGCGCAAGCGCCTGCCCGTGAATGCTCTGCATGAAGGTGTTGTCGATCTCCGTGTGGCACTTGCCGCATGTCGCCGGAACATTGAACTTGTAAATCGGCGATTTCCCGTCGTTGGCGGCAAGAATCTCGTGCGCGCCATGGCAATCGGTGCAGACCGCGGCCTTCTGCGATCCCTTTTCCATCGCGCGTCCGTGCACGCTCTCCTGATAGCTGATGAAGGGCTGTGCGCTTTGGCCGCGCGACTCCATCAGGAATTTCTGCCCGTGGCATCTGCCGCACGTATACGGAATATTCTCATGATTCACCGGCGACTTCTTGTCGTCGGTGGCCATCACCTCGTGTGCGCCTCCATGGCAATCCTGGCATCCGGCCGCGGCCGCGCCCGCCTGGCGCGCAATCGCGTGCTTGCTGTGCGCATAAGCATTCTGAGCATCCGCATGGCACTGCGCGCACCTGATCTTCTCAGGCGCGGTCTCATGCGCCAGGCTCTTCACATCCTTGTGGCAATCAACGCAGGAAAACATCGACCCGTGAATGGAGTGCTTCAGCTTGCTCTCGTCCACAAACAGGCTGACTGTCTTCCCGTTCTCTTCCTGTGTCAACGAGGAGTCGGAGTGGCAGGCAAGGCAGTCCGCATCCTTCAGCTTCTGCGCAGCATGCGCCGTACCGGACCAGGCAAGCAGGGATAGAGCGAGCGTATAAGTAAAGATTCTTGCAATAACTTTCACGCCTATGAGGAGATGCCTAGACGCAAATTATCTCAGTGATTGGAGTCACAGGCGGCATGACGGGGGCGAATCATTATTGCTTCGGCGGCATTATGCAGTTCCCCCAGGGTCCCCCAGGCCTCAAATTCAAGACCTGGGATCCCCGCGATCAACAACAATAGAGAAAATAAGTAAGCCGTAATCTAACTAAAATAAGCCGTCAACGTCAGCACCAGCAGCGTAAGCCCAATCGCAATCGCAATCGTCCCCGCCACCCGCGAAAAATTAATCAGCCATGTCTGCGGAGCCTCTCCCAGCCTCGCCTCCAGCTTTCCCTCGCGCTTCAGCCGCTCGTACTCCAAAGGCCGTTTGTGCTTGAACTCTTCCTCGCTCTCCACGCCCGTAAACACCACCATATCCATCGGAAAACTGTCCGGCCGCAGATGCGTGTTGACGAAGTGAATCGAGAAGATAAACAGAATCGCCAACAGTCCTTCTTCGCTGTGGATCACCAGAACCGCGTTCAAAGCCCAGCCTGGCAGAAAGTGCGCGAAGAATGGCGCGAACCACATCGCATATCCTGAAAAGCCGATGACGATCATGCCCCAGAAAACCGCCCAGTAATCAAACTTCTCCCAGTAGGCATAGCGGCCGAACTGCGGCTTCGGACCCAGGCCGACCATCCAGCGCAGGTGCCCGAACAGGTCTTTGGCATCCTTCCAGTTGCCCACCATCGAGTTCGATCCCCAGAAGATGCCCTTTTCCCGATGCAGGACTCCGCGCGTGAATATCTCCTTCACGTGGATGAGAAACGCGAACGTCAGCACCACGGCGAAAAACTTGTGAAAGAAGAGAATCGCCCCGAATCCGCCCACGCCTTTGGCCAGGCCGCGCGCCCAGATGCTCTCGCTGAAGCGTATCGGCAGCCCCGTTGCCGCCAGTCCAAGGAACGTGGTGAACAGGACCGCGTGCATGTATCTCTGTTCGCGCGTGAAGCGCATGAAATACCGCTCCGCTGTACCGCCGTGGCGCCTGCTTTCTGCTGCCTCTTGCTCCAAATCAGGCATCTTTCCCTCCATCGGTCGATTTCTTCTTGATCTGGTTGTAGCGCGCGCGGATCAGCCACAGGATGGTGTGAATGAGGAAGAACGCAAGCGTGCCGATCAGCAACACATTCATGAAGAGCCGCACAAAGTAGAGAGCCGGATTCAGCTTGCGGTCGTGCGCGTTGGCGTGCGGCTGATACTGAACAAAGCTCAGGTTTGCGCCTGCATGGCATTTCCCGCAGGTCGTCACCAGGTTGGCCTTGTTGATGGGCGAGCGCGGATCGGAGGCGGGCAGAATCTCATGCGCTCCGTGGCAATCCCAGCAACGCGCCGTCTCCACGTAACCGCCCAGCGAACCAAGTTGCGAGTGGAACGTATCCCGGTAAGTGGAAAGCTTGTCCTTGTGGCAGGAGCCGCAGATCGGCGTCGACTGCATGCGGAACGCCGCCTCCGTCGGCTGCAGAATCGCATGCGCCGTGTGGCAGTCCGTACAAACTGGCGCATTCAAATTGCCGCCGGCAACTGCCTTTCCATGGACTCCGGCCATGTAATCGTCATTGATCTTCGCGTGGCAGGTTCCGCACGTCTTGGGAATGTTGGTCTTGTAAGTCGGACTCTCCGGATCTTTGTGGCTCAGGATGTGATGCGATCCATGGCAACTCTGGCAGTTCGCCGCCACCAGCAGGCCTTCCTTGCTCAGCGCGAACCCGTGAATCGAGTCCACATAAAGCGGATACACACTTGGAAGACCGTGTTTCTTCGCCATGCCCTCGGTTCCGTGGCAGTTGCCGCAGGTCTTTGGAACATTCAGCGGATACACGGCTGACCGCGAATCGCTCTTCGGAAAAATGGTGTGCGCGTTTCCGTGGCAACTGGTGCATGGATGCTCTTTGGAGTCCGCATGCACGCTGCTCGACAGGCCGGTCGCCTCGTCCGCGTGGCAGCTCTTGCACTCGACTTTAACCACCTGCTCCGGATGCGGATATTCCTTGATGTTGATGTGGCAATCACCGCATTTCAGGCTGCCGTGGATGCTGTCCGCGAACTTCTTTCCGTCCACAGTGACGCTGTGCCCCGCGGCATCCTGCAAGCTCTGGTCGCTGTGGCACGCAAGGCAATCCGTCTGGGCATGGAGCCCGCTTGAACCCGTCGCCTGCAACAGCAGGACAACTCCGGCAGCCAGAACTCCGTTGCGCACATACAGCTTCAGCCGGCCCGCCAGCAATTCCATTGAGAACTCTCTTGACCCTGCGGCTTCGCCCATCCTGCCGTCTTCTTTCTCCTGGAAGGAGGGATTCCCCCGAGCCTTCCCGGCTTGCCTGTCACAAAATCTGCCCCTGCAACTTGAACTGCTTCTCAAAAGCCTCTTTTGCTGGGGTTCGCACCTCTGAGGTGATGCTTTTGAGAAAAAACACGCAGTGATAGGGATCACAACTGCAATCGCCGCCAAATTGCGCCTTCTCTTTCCGGTCCGGAATCGCCCAATCCCGATCGGATAGAGCGGCAATCTCTTAGCGCACGGACTGCGCACGTAGCCCCGCTCCGCGCCAGCCCGCCAATCGCACTTTTTCCCGTTCCGCGCGCCTCCTTCCGTCCACAGGTCAAAGTGATGTGGGTCACATGCCGAGCCATGCCCCGTAGAGCACAATATGAGCGCTGCTTGAGGATCAAAATTATGGCCACCGTTGCGGTACCTGAGACAAAAACCATGCTCACTCTCCCTGGTGACGCGGTACGTCAGATCCAGTGGCGCTTCGCCGACCGTTTCGACCTGCAAATGCTCGTCCAGTCGGCTCGAACCGTAGCCCGCGGAACCGTAGCGCGCCTCGTCGCCGCCGGAGAACGCAACACCCACGAGTGGACCCCCGCCAAGAACGCAATGCTTGAAGCCTTCGACCGCTCCGGCATTACCGCCGCCTTCATGGAACCGGAAGAGGGCGGCTTCATCGCCGGCCCCAAAAACCTCGCACTCTCCCTGGCCGCATTCGAGCTCGCCTGGGTCGACGGTGGCGCAGCCACAGCCAGCCTGGCCAGCTTCCTCGCCCTCGCGCCCATTCACGAGCGCGGCACCCAGGAGCAGGTCACCCGCTACAAGACCCTCGCCGCCCCCCCGCAAGCAGGTGAAGACCGCAAGCCCTGGCGCGGCGCCTTCGCCCTCACCGAGCCCATCCCCTACGTTGGCGTCGACACCGGTATGCTCAGCGGCCGCATCAGCATCGCCGAGTGGAAAAAGGGCGAAGAGCCCATGCTCCAGGTCGACAAGCGCGGTCGCTTCATCACCAACATCGCCTTTGCCAACTTTGTCACCGCCGCTGTCATGTCTGAAGATCCGCGCATCAAGGGCAGTTGCGTCGTCATCATGGAAGACGGCGACGAAGGCACCTTCGATCGCGGAACCCCGACCAGGAAGCTGGTCCACCAGCTCTCCTCCACCGGCGATCCCATCTTCACCATGAAGGTGCCCGCCAACCGCATCGTCGGCGGCTACACCATCAAGGACGGCGTTATCGTCCCCAATTACAACCACGGCGAAATCATTGAAGCCGTCTTCCGCCGCACTCGCGTTCCCGTTGGCCTCATGACCGCCGCCAAGCTGCTCTCCGCCGTCGAGCCCGTCATCCGCTACCAGCGCGAGCGCTTCCGCGGTGCTGAAGGCTCCCGTCCCGGCTCCGTCCGCTACGAGCAAGGCATTCAGCAGCGCGAAGACGCACTGCACCGCCTCGTTGACGTCTGGGCCACAGGCGAAGCCGCTACCTCGCTCGGCTTTGCTGCCGCGCGTCTCTTCGACGACCTCGACCCGCTCGAAAAACACAAGACTGCGCTGCTCAAGGAACAAGGCATCCAGGGCGGCCGCTCGGAGATGAAAGCCCTCAAGGAAAGCGAACAGCGCGCCATCCTGCTGCTCTCTCTCAAGCCCGACGATCCCCGCCGCGCCGAACTCGAAGCCGATCCGCTGGTCCAGTTTGTCCTCATGGATGCGGAGGCAAACGTAATCTGCCCCGCCACCAAGCTCTGGAACACCGGTCACGGCGCCAACATGATGCGCGAAGCAGTCAGCCTCATGGGCGGCTACGGCATCACCGAGGACTGCCCCGGCTTCCTCGCCAACAAGTGGATGGACGCGCAGCTTGAAGCCACATACGAAGGCCCTGAGGCTGTCCAGCGCCGCCAGCTCACTGTCACCATGACCTCCGAGCTTTTCCTCGCCGAGTTCCGCGCATGGACGGTCGCCATGCGCCGCATTGCCTCAGATCGCCCCGGAACCGGAGCGTGCACACTCGCCTCTGCCATGACCCTCTGGCTCTGGACGATGAACTACCTGCAGCATTCCACCGACCCTGAAGGCAACAAGCTCTATCACGGCCAACGCCAGGGCGTGACCTTCGCCCTCGCCGATGCGCTCTGCTGGCTGCTCGCCTCGCGCGCGCAGATTCTCGACGTCCTCGAACTCGAAGACCGCGGCGGCAACGATGCAGTTGCCTCAGAAGGTCTCGCCGGAACCGTCCAGTTCCTCAGCGACCTTTGCCACACGCAAGCCGCGCAAGCAGCCGGTGAAGTTTCACGCATCTGCGGCGAACTGGTCTTCGGCTACAACCGTCATCCCGCCTGGGACGAAGAAGAGCACAAGAGTTGTTTCCTCGCCAGCGAATTGGAAGAGTACGAAGAGACGATGCCCGGCATCACCGCCATGGCCGTCGATGTGCTCGGCGCTGACGGCACTCATCCGCTCAAAGCCGGCCCCTGCGCAGGTTGCATCGGCTCCGCCGAGTTCCTTCGCTTGCAAAGCAAACTTACAACTTGTCTCAGCGGATGCCGCCTCGCCAAAGACCGCGCCGCCGACACCGTCAGCAAGGTAATGATCCCCGAAGCCCTCGACTATCCTTCGGCGGGCCCCGCATGACCGAACCAAAACAAACGCGGGTACCGCAAGCTCTCCCGAGAACTTCCGTGCCCCATCCTTTCGCCTTTTTTCTGGCGAAAGGGTGGGACAACACGAAGCCCACCGGGTGCCCCATCCTTGAATCGCTTTTTGATTCAAGGGTGGGATACCTGGACCCTAAACCGGCCAGCTTGATGAGGAACTCAGAATGAGCGTAGAAGCCAAGACCGAGGTCTCCCCGGCCCTCGAAATCGACCGCCAATCCATCGAAGTCGATATCGC
>PKXI01000432.1:0-231 GCA_003133425.1 Acidobacteriaceae bacterium | reverse complement strand
CAGAAATCCCCATGGCCGCCAACGTCACCAGCGAGCGTGTGCTTTACCTGCTCGACCCCACGGGCGCCAGCCGTCGCTCACTTACCCTCCGCGTCGCCGACAAAGCCCTTCGCACTCTCGGCACGCTGCTTGGACTCAAAGACCACGCCTTCCAATTGCCCTGGACCCCCGCATTCCTCAACAAACACGGCGGCCTCGTGCTCTCCATCGGTCAGTTCAACCAATGGGTCG
>PKXI01000011.1 GCA_003133425.1 Acidobacteriaceae bacterium | reverse complement strand
TCCCCTCTCATAGGATTCCTTGACGATCAACGCGTCGAAGGTCTTGCGCGCCGGCTTGATCAGGTAGTGGACATAGTGGTTCGGATGCTGGAAGCCGACCAGACTGGCCATTTTCTTGTGTAGGTCGCGATAGCGCGGCGCGAACTGGTAGCCGTCGCAGAAAAGCAGGAAGAAGTTCACCTGGTTGCCGCCGTGGGTGTCGGTGGAATGCCGCTCCGGGCGGATGTCGGTCGTGTTGTTGTGCAGGATATCGAAGACGAAATGCGACTCGTGCTCGTGGGTGCCGATGATGCGCGCGTTGCATGGCACATGGTTGGCGACCAGTGTGTAGGCGCTCACGCCTTTCTTCAATCCAAAGTATTTGCTACCGTGCCGGGCATTGATGGTGTGGATCTGGGTTTCGATGCGCTGGCCGTCGCTGCTGGAATGCTTCAGATCATCGATGTCGTACTGGTCGAACATGGACAGCGCGGCAGTGGCATTGGCGATCTCGTCGTTGCCGGTGTGCAGCGTCTCCGCCCGCAGAAAATTGCGCGCCGTCGTCACAAGCGCCGAGTAACCGAGACCGGAGACCTCCGCCATCTTCCAAAGGCCCATGTTGGTCCCCATTGCGACGACGCAGGCAAGGACATGGCGCGGATCGGCCTCCTGTTTCACGTAACGGCCCAGGACGTGAGTAAACGCGCTCAAGAAGCCAGTCTTTTCGGCAACGAATTGCAAGAGATCGGCAACGCCAATACCCGGCAAATGGCCATAGAACGGACTATTGATGGGCTCCTCTTCCGTGGGATAGACCAGCGACCAGCGGCGCTTATCGCCGGTGCCGGTGATTTTGACGTGTTTGTTCTCGCCGTTCTCGATGCGCCGATTGACGCGCTCGTACTTTTCTTCCAGTTCTGCGTGCAAGGCGGTGAGCGTTTCCTCGATCGGCGCCAGTAAGACTGGAGAGCCAATCTCGCGCAGCACGGCGTCCTTGTCCTTCCAACGCTCGGCGCTGATCAGATCGTCCTCGAAGCTGCGGAAATCGTTGCTGTCGCGGACATACACGTTGCCTGCCTCCAGTGCATTGCGAAGCTGGCGATAGACAAGGAACTCGTAGCGATCAACGTCCAGACGCTTATCTTTGCGTTTTTCAGCCGCGGTGTACATGTAGCGCTGCACCCTTTGGCAATAACGCCTGTCGGGAAGTCGGCAGGAGGCGACTGCCGCAGTGATTTGCCCTCGTGGAGGAGATTCTGCAAGAAGGTCACCGCTTCGAGCAGCGGCGCGTCCTCGACCAAGCCGGCAAAATCCAAGTTGCAAAACAAATGCCGCAGGTTGAGTTTGAACTTGAAGTGGAGAGTGCCGTAGTAGGCCCATTCAAAGCCGGTCCTGTCGAACTCAATTTTCTGCATGTAGTCCGAGACCTGAGCAAAGCGTTCAGGATTAAGTAAAGAGAACGCCTTCTGCCTGACCATGGAAAAGGGAGTCCAGTCGGCAATTGATGGATCGAGAAACAGGTTCAGGACCTGCCCGCCGGCCTTCAGATTAGTGCTTGCTTCCGTCATCGCTTTCAGAGCGGCTGCCTCGGCCGCGAGCTTGGCCTCCAGCTCGTACTGGTCAATGAGATGGATGAAGGCCTCGATCAGGTTGTCGTTGATCTGCCGGAACCGGTGCGCGGCGAAACACAACAGATACAGGCGGACCGTCGGGGCGGCCATCCGCTGTAGCTTGTAGACGGTGTAGAACTGGACCAGCGAGGCATAGTATTTCACGCTCTCGTTGGACAGGCCGGCCGACGCCAAAAAGGTCTGGCCGAACTCAAACAGTGGCTGGAAGAACTTGCGGCGCTCCACTTCCTGGCGCAGCTCGCCATAACTGAAGTCTTTGGGTTCGTGTTTAAGCAGGCTGATCCGGTACATGCCCTCGTCGGCATCGAGGAGTGCCTCCAACTGGCGCTCAACTTCCGGGGTCAGCGCTCGACCGAGCAGGCGGGTGATGCGCAACCGTTCGCCGGAGACAGCTTGCCCGACCATGCTCTGCATGTACGTGTAGCCAGGAACTACGACACGCTGATGAACCAGGTACTGCAAGACCTCGCGCAGAATGAAAATTGGCTGCGTCGACAGCATCGCCACGCGCCGCGCTTTCTGTTCCAGGTCTGTCTTGGCGGCGGCATCGCAGATCCGATAGTCGAACAGCTTGAGAATGATTTTCTGCTGTTCCAGACGAGTAGGTTTCGATAACACGTTGATTTCAGCGAGACGCCGATCCGGGAAATAGCGGCGAAGAATGTGCTCTACGTCGTCTGTCACAGCTTCTGGCTCAAAGACGAAGAATTGTCGTTTGGCCTTGAAGTATCCAAGCTGAAGGACCAGGTGAACCGCCACGGAGATCGTGTACACGCCGTGGACCAGATCCAGTTCCACCGGGCTCAGATCGAAGTGCAGGCGGCGATCGTCTTCGGTAAAGCGGGGCAAGCCGTAAAGATCGTTGACCTCCTGGGCGGTCAGGATCGACAGACGGGCGTCACGTGCCATGCGCGAGCGGCTTTCAGGGAGTGCAAAAAGTAGACTTTTCGCACGGTGGGGTGGAGATGCCATTTCATGGTATCCGCAGCAGGGCTACCTGTGCAAAAACCTTTGCGAAAATCAACGTGCATCTTCCATCGATACCTGTTACCTTTCTGCACTATGGAATCTTCCGCAAACAACATTTCAAATAACCGGATCGGCTATGCACGCGTCAGCAGCATCGGCCAAAATCTGGATTCGCAAGTGGACTCCTTGCAAAAGGCGGGCTGCAAGAAGACTTTTTCCGATAAGATGACGGGCTCCCGCATGAATCGACCTGGCTGGGATCAGCTCATCGAGTATGTTCGTCCCGGCGACACACTGGTCGTGACGGAATTGAGCCGCATGACGCGTTCCTTGATGCATCTACTGGAAACTGCGCAACTGCTAGAGCAGAGGCAGGTAAATCTGGTCTCTTTGCGCGAGAACATCGATACAAGCACCGCTACCGGTCGCTGCTTCCTGTCGATGATGGGCGCGATTCACCAAATGGAACGCGAACTTCGCGCCGAGCGCGCTGCCTCCGGCCGGGCATCGGCAAAGGCGCGAGGAAAGACCGGCGGGCGGCCGCGAACCGATGTCTTGAAACTGAGAGACGCGAAAGTGCTCTATGAAAACTCCGGCAAGACTGCCAATGAGGTCTGCAAGGTGGTTGGTGTCGGAAGAAGGATATTTTTCAGCTATCTTGCTCAGCAGCGAAACATGGCCCCTGGCCAGGAGCACTCACGATAAGGATTCGTGTTGGATTGCCAATGCGACGAGCGTATTGCCATTCTTGGCATCACTTGGTTGCTTCCCGGGCGAGAATTGGCATAGGGACGAATAGCCGACCAGCAGCCCAGAATGCAAAAGGGGCTAGGCGCCGAGGAGGTAATTCCAGTATCTCGACGGGTCAGCAAGCATCCCGCGTGTTATCTGGTAGTGGGCGGTCTCTTCAATTGAAATTGAGGAAAGCTCCGGCCTGTCGAAGTAGATGATTTGTGCTCCGGGATAAGTCATCAACAATGGCGAGTGGGTGGCAATAATGAATTGTGACTTCCCTTGCTCGATCAACTCGTGGATTAATAGAAGTAGGGCAAGTTGCCGCTGCGGTGACAGTGCAGACTCTGGCTCGTCGAGCAGAAAGACGCCGTCACGGATTCGATTCTGGAGAACTGCCAAGAACGCTTCTCCATGCGACTGCTTGTGCAGGGATCGCCCACCATATCTCGCGTATGGATCGCCAAGGAACTCAGGGTCCGACTTACGATCATCGAGCAGAGACGCGAAGTGGGCCACGAATTCCGCCCTTAAGAAGAATCTGTCTCTGGGTTGGCGACGAAAGGAAGGTCGAAGAGCTTTAGAAAGCGAACTGTCGTACTCTGAGGCGTGCCCTGCGGAAAGCTCGTTCCGGCCACCACCCGAAACCGGCAGTCTACAAAAGGATGCAATTGCCTCAAGGAGCGTAGATTTACCGCTGCCGTTCTCCCCAACGAAAAAGGTGACCGGCGCTTTGAAATGAAGGTCCAAGGTTGGAATAAAGCTCAGATTGAACGGGAAACTCTCGGTCGAAGACAGACGTTCCGGCACAAGTTTCAGACCTAGCAGGTAGGGGACTTCCGTCATGTGAACAGGATACGTTCACGAACTAGGGCGAGGTCAATTCGAGCCATTCCGGGAGGATCCCGGCTACTCTTCCGTTGCAGCCGGAATGCCGTCATCTATCCTCGGTCACGGCGCGAGTGTGACAATCCAACACGAATCCTTACCGTATGTGAGGAGCGGTGCTGAGGGTAACGGAGCTCCAAAGCACACTAATTTTACCTTTTCGATGCGTTGGGCAAAAATAGCCGTGTTGGGAAGCCCTCGGTGATTCGCCAATTCTCCGGGGCGAGCTTTGTGACTGAGTAGTGCTGTTTGAACACCGTTAAGAAATCTGCCGTAGCCGTTTTCGGATTTGCCGTATATTCAATCGCCAGAATGAAGTACGAGAATCCGCTATGTTCTTTGTTTGCAATTTACGTCCATCTTCCCAAGCTGAATGTCGCCGGTTCGATCCCGGTCTCCCGCTCCATAAAAATGAATAACTTACGGAACCAGTGAAGGCCCAATGATTTAACGGTCACGACCTGAGCATTCGGTTATTGTTCGATGAAGCCGGGCACAAAAACGGGAAAGGGAATCGAACGATCCAACCCCACATTCTCCCCCACCGTAACAACTCCTCATTATTCCCAATCGTTTCTTTTCAGTTCTTTGGCCAGCCAATCGTTCCGCGCAAGTCGATGATATTACGTTGTTTATTGTTCTGTTAACCGAAGGGTTGTAGGTTGGAGTACTAACCAATTAGGCAAGGTTCAGCCGGATCGAGAGTCCGCACCCCGTCTAAAGTTCATTAATGGGCTGCAAGGCAGAATCCATTCGAAGCCTAAGCCTGGTTAAAAGGGGTACATCTGGGGGTATCTACTCGATCTGTATTTTTAACTTCATTGATGTCAATCCATATGAATCCCTGGGGGAAATATGTCCAACAAGTCAGAAGTGATCGGCTTCGGCGTCACCAGCAACAGATATGCTGCATGCAATGAATCCGGCAGCCGGTTCTATTTATTGCCAACCTGCATTCTCCCAAAAGGAGGGTTCCTTCCCCTCATCTTCTCCCACGATCGCTCAATCCGGCTCCACGATGTAGACGACGGTCGAAGATATCGTTCTTGTTGCAATTGCTTTCGGAACCTGATCTGCATTCAATTCCAGCGCGATGCCTGACCCTGCCCCAAAGCACCATTTATGGTGCACCTTTTGTATTACGATAGAGATTCATGAATCCCGTATTCGTAAAGAAAAATACTTAAAATGAATAATATACAAGGATCTGCCAGGACTCAAGATTGTCAAGCGTTTGTCTTTCACGTTTTCTTGCATCCGTGACATAGACGTGCTAGTGTGAACTCAATCGGTGCAGAGCGTCACGGCGATTTGTGGCTCACTGCATGTGTTTGGCCGGAGCACTTGCCCCAAAGGTCCGGCAATCGCATTCGCCTGATCGAAGTCCCGAAAGAAATGTGGGACTGACGGGGGCGAAGCCCACCCAGATTCGGCACCAAAATTTCGACAAATTGAGATCCGGCCCCCTGCTTCGTCCCCTCCTTCCAATCTACAAATCCTTTGTCCCCGCCCTCGGCTGGGACGACTTCTGTATCCCCGTCTGGAGTTTGAATCCATCATGACAGTGATGAAGCCCCGCTCACGCATGATAAGCGTCCGTCTCTCCGAGGAGGAATACTCGGCTCTGATTCACCTTTGCTCGCTGACAGGTGCACGCAGCGTGTCAGACATGACTCGCGACGCTATGCGCACTGTTTTGAGGGGCGTGAATCGAGAGGATTCTCTCGGGGGTAATCTCGACGAATTTCGTGCTGATATGAAGAGCCTGGAGAAGAAGGTCGAGCAACTGGAAGCAAGAATCACTACGTTCAAGGCAAACGGCGACCGCTGAATGAGATTGCCGAAGCTACGATTGGTTCAATCGCGGTCCCTAACGCTGCCTGCCGCTCTGCACCGCTTTATCTCTCACGCGAAGCCTTCGACACCAAGCCGGGGTCTCGCTGACATCTCGGCGTGATTCATTGAGGTCGTATGAGGTTGCGAGCTTCAAGTCATATAAATGGAACAACAAACCCAATCGCGAGAAGGTTAAAAATGGGTAGCGTCATGTTTACCAGTCGAAAAGTGTCTGAATTCAAGTCGCGCCGGGCTCCAATCCACAGTCTGCGGTTTGCTTTGGGATTGACCATACTGATTTGTGAGCTAATCGCTGTTCAGGGTGGTATCGCCCAGGCAACAGGCCAGAACAGCAACGCTCAGGACACTAGCCAAGCACCTGCCCAAAACAATGGCACGAATACCTCGGATAATGGCGTCCAGGGAACAGGTCAAAACGGTAGGTCGGAGGGCACTGTGCGGCCAGGTACCTCTACCAGTCCTGTCACACCGTCTTCTGATGAAGGAATTGGCACCCAGGGCTCGGGCCAAAATAGTAACGGAGCGGGCTCCGCCCAAGGTTTTCCTGGCACGAGTAATAGCAACGGTAAAGCGCCTGCTCGGAGTGGCGGCGCTTCAGAATCGTCGACCCAAAATGGTCGGAGCCAGGCACCTAACCAGAGCAGCGGTGGCAAAGCAATAGGCCCGCGTGCGACGCCTGCACAAACAGGTGCCAATCCCCACCCGGAAGAACCCCAACAGATACAGCAGGCGAACCCATATGGCGATTTGGAGTCGCTGCGAGAGCTTTACACTCAGATTCCATCTACTGGAGCCAGGCTGCAGCGCTTTGGCAGCGACGCTCTTCTTCTCGGAACGGGAAATGCGGACGAACTGCCAATGGACCTTCCCGCGGGTCCTGATTATGTTCTTGGGCCGGGAGACGGCCTGGTCGTGAATATATGGGGTGGCCAGTCGGCCAGACTGGAAAAAATCATCGATCGCCAAGGGCAGGTTGATCTCCCTGAAGCGGGCACAATTATGATCAACGGGATGACGATCACCCAGGCGCAGAGTGCTATTCAAGAGGCTCTCAACAAGCAGTTTAAGAATGAGCACGTCGAAATCTCTCTGGGCCGGCTCCGCACCGTGCGTGTCTATGTTGTAGGGGACGTACAGATGCCCGGCGCTTATGATGTCAGTTCCTTGTCCACAGCGCTGAGTGCCCTGTACGCTGCGGGCGGACCAACCAGCCGCGGCTCGCTGCGAGTCCTGCGACAATATCGCGGCAAGCAGTTGGTCCGCGAAATTGATCTTTACGACTTTTTGTTGAAAGGTGTGCGCTCAGACGTCGAACGTCTGCTGCCCGGCGATACTCTCCTTGTACCACCGGTCGGCTCGTCAGTAACTGTGGAAGGAATGGTGCATCGTCCAGCGATTTATGAACTTAATGGGGAGAAGACGCTGAATCAAGTTCTCGATCTTGCCGGTGGGGCGCTGGCTACAGCGAGTTTGAAACAGATTAATGTCGCGCGAGTTGAGGCCAACCAGCGGCACACTATGCTGAGTCTGCAACTTCCGAACAACCCGACCGAGGTGGCACAGAAACTGGCCGACTTTCAGGTGCATGGCGGGGATGATGTCGTAATTTCGCAAATTCTACCCTACAACCAGGACGCAGTCTATCTCGAGGGCCATGTCTATCGTCCCGGGCCGTATCCATATAAAGAAGGAATGACCATCAATGATCTGTTGCGTTCATACCAGGACATAATGCCTGAACCGGCCAGCCATGCTGAGTTGGTTCGCTTGCACCCGCCCGACTTTCGACCTGAGGTCATCAGTCTTAATTTGCCTGACGTGCTTATTGGTAACGACGCAATTCCACTTCAACCATTTGATCTCATCCGGGTTTTCGGTAGATATGAGATTGATGCCCCAAGCGTCACTATTGTTGGGGACGTTCTTCGCCCCGGAAATTATCCTATGTCGCAGGGCATGACCGTGACTGGGCTGGTGCGGATGGCGGGAGGATTCAGACGCAGCGCATATCGGGATGAAGCCGATCTTGCCAGTTATGTTGTTCAGGACGGCCAGAAAGTTCTGGTTGAGCATAGCGAGATCGCCGTTCAAAAAGCGCTCGACGGCGACAAAAGCGCAGATATGCCACTGAAACCAGGCGACGTTCTCAGCATTCGGAGTTTGGCTGGCTGGCAGGACATAGGCGCATCTGTAGGCATTAGCGGTGAGGTTGAACATGCCGGCGGGTACGGTATCGAGAGCGGAGAACGACTTAGCAGCGTGCTGAAGCGAGCGGGAGGTTTTCGAAAGGATGCATACCCATACGCCGCCGTACTGACGCGGGTAGAGGTCCGTGAAATAGGAGAGCACGCCCGCCAGGAAATGATTCAGCGAATTCAAAATACACCGGTTGAGATTAGGCAAGGAGGTATGTCAGCACAGACGTCAACGGATAGGATGCAGTCCCTCCAATCGCAACGCGACGAGATTCTAGCGTCTCTTCGCAGCCATCCCGCCAGTGGCCGGCTTGTGATCGGCATTTCTTCAGACATAAGTAAGTGGGAAAATACATCCGCAGATATTGAACTGCGCGCGGGCGACACCCTGCTGATACCTAAGAGGCCAAATTTTGTTGCAATCGCAGGCCAAGTGTATAACCCCGTCGCAATAAGCTATCTCCCCGGGAAGAATTTGGGCTGGTATTTGCGGAAGTCGGGTGGTCCGACGCCTTCTGGCAATAAGAAGCAAATTTATGTAATGCACGCTGATGGGTCAGTCGTGCCACGGGGCGACAATTGGATGACCAATAACTATATGGACCTTCGCATGAGGCCCGGAGATGCTGTAATTGTTCCAGAGAAGATCATTGGCGGTTCGGCGCTTTGGCAGAACATACTTGGCACTGCCCAGTTGATGTCGGCGGCAACGCTTCCCTTGGCTATCGGCGGAGTTCTCTAACCTGACAGAGGATATTCCTAAGGTGTTTGCTACGAATCGGTCGACCTCGTGGGCAGTTACACACAAAAGCATAAGCTGGGCGAAACGCGAGATGCTTCCTGGCCAATTTGCGAATACCTGAATTGACCTGGTTAGCCACGGCGGATTCGATAAAGCATAGTTTCCCCAGAGAGTGACTTTCAAATGGATGATTCTCAGAACGCTCCGCAGGCATCCCGCCAGTGGCCAGCTTGCATGGGTCCTTTGATGGCCGCTCGCTGGACCATGCATTTGGAAATCCAAAAATGCGCTCCCTGAAAATCGCAGCACAAAGACACACTGGACAGATGGTCACTCTGATCATCATTTGAAACGCCCAATCCTACTGACGGCTTTCTCGGGGTGCGTGCGCCCGCTGCTGCCGTTGATGGGCGCTTCGCCTAAGCTTAGTTTCTCGCCATGTTGAGAGTTGCAGCACTGGAGACAGTACATTGATTAATACAGACATGCAGAATCTGGATGCGAATGCCAGAAAACAAGATGAGATTCAAGTCCCGGTCTCTGAGCTTGTTGTTGCTTTATGGCGGCGACGCCTCTGGCTGACGATGATCTCAGGTTTTGGCTTCTTGCTGTCAATTTGCATCGCGCTCTCGATTCCAAATGAGTACAAGTCCACAGCACAGCTTATGCCACCCGATCATCAGACACTCTCCGGTTTATCCATGCTTGATCCTTTCTCTGAAGCCTCTGCCGCCGCAGCGGCCATGGGAGGAAGCTTGCTGGAAACGGCAACGCCAGGAGGTACATTGGAAGGCGTCCTCAGGAGCCGTACATCTGAGGACGATATCGTCAATCGTTTTAATCTTCTAAGTGTGTATCATTGCAAATATAGTTCTGAAGCCCGCAGCAACCTAGCGGGGAATACAATATTTACTGAGGACAAACAGAGCGGAATTATCACGATATCCGTGACAGACGTTGATAAGTATCGCGCGCTCAAACTCACGGAAGCATACATTGAAGAGCTTGATAAGTTGCTCAGTTTAGTGAACACATCTTCTGCCCATCGCGAGCGACTATTCCTAGGCGAGAGGCTAAAATCCCTCAAAAGCGATCTAGATTCGACCTCTGCCCAATTAAGCCAGTTCTCAAGTCGCAATGCGACAATGAATCCGCAGAGCCAAGGCCAGGCATTGATTGAGGCTGCCGCGAGGTTGCAGGCCGAGTTGATCACTGCGCAGAGCGAATTGAATGGATTAAGAGCTCGATATAGCGATGACAACATGAGCGTCCGCGAGGTTCGTGCCCGCGTCGATGAGCTGCAAGGTCAACTCCGGAAAATGCGTGGTGCTGGCGAGAAGGGGAATGATGCCACCCTCAATGCAAACCAATTCTCCCCATCGATGAGTGAGTTACCGATCTTAGGAGTTACCTACACGAACATCTACAGGCAATTGACAATGCAAGAAGCTCTCTATGAGACGTTGTCAAAGCAATATGAGCTTGCGAAGGTCGAGGAGGCGAAGGAAATTCCGATTGTGAAGGTCTTGGATGAGCCAGCGCTGGCAGAGACTAAGTCATCGCCACATCGGACGCTGATTGTCCTTCTTCTCACTCTATTTGCGGCGTTTGCAGGTACCGTATGGATTATTGCGCGCAGACTCTGGGAGATTGTGGGCGACGCGAATCCTATAAAGACGTTTGGATTGTCAATCCTGCACGCGCTTCGAGCGAAGGGCGCCACAAGTACGGAGTGAAATGGAAGCTCTTTCGGTTTGACGAAGGGCCTCCGTTCCCGAATGAGCGAGGCGCAAGAAATGAGACTCCTGTTCTTACCTGTTTGGTGTCGCAATTTGGGTTCACGACGCGAATCTGTTTTGCTCTGCGGCCGCAGGGAACGACAAGAATAGGGCGAGGTGATGAATCTTTTGCGCATGCAAAACTCCTTGAATGAATCCTTGGGTGGTGCGAACTGAATAGTCCAATGGAACGGGTCGTAGATCCCTCAGGCGTTATCGTGCGCATTCATTACGCGTCGCTTCGCAATTTTATCTTTTGGTCCACGTTGATCGGCTTGTTTAGCGATATCCTGACTATCAGAGTCCCCGTCGGCATCACGCTTTTTGACGGGATTATGATCATGAATCTCATCCTGATGCTCATGCTCGGAAATCTAGTGCGCATCCCAGTGCGGATACTCAGCATCATGCTTTATCTGGCCGTCAGCGGAGGGATTGGGATCTTACTTGGTACCGACACGATAATGCTGGTGGCCAAGGAGGTACTGGGGATTTCCGTAAGTATGCTATACGCCTATTACTTCTTCAGAATGATAGGCAATGACATTGAGCGGGCATTCACTACATATTCCACTATTGCGTTCTGGTTCGCTGTAATTGCACTCCCAATATGGGCCGCGTCTTGTATATATTCTCGGGAGTTTATACGATTACGGGGTCTCGCGGCCGAACCTACGGGGTTTTGCATACTCGTTCTGCCTGCCTACTACTGGTACGCTTATCGATACTTTACCTTCCGTGTCCAAGGAACTAGAGTTGCGGTATTTACTCTCGCTATGATCTTGGCGGATTCTTCTAACGGTTTTATCGGCACCATATTAGGCGCTA
The DNA here is from genome assembly GCA_003133425.1 of Acidobacteriaceae bacterium. The sequence goes on along the minus strand of PKXI01000011.1, from coordinate 23,324 downwards.
CGCTCTTGCTTTCTGGGCGCCGGAACCTGAAGTACCTTTTTGCGGTCCCCGTAGTCGTTGGCGCGATTACCGCTTTGGTCTATATTTCTTCGTCCGAGGTTCGCTTGAGAGCAGATGATACATTGCGGGCGGTAGTCAGGCAGGACGTAGCTGGAACCAATTTCAGCACATATGCAATTATGTCCAATGTCTTTGTCGCCCGACAGGTGCTCAAAGAGAGCCCATTTCTAGGTAACGGGCTAGGGTCGCATCCTCTATCACATGAGCGCTTCCTCGCCGAAATTCCTGGTGTAGCAAGGTTCGTTCAGAACGGATGGGCAGATCTCAATGCACCGGAGGGGGCATCCTTAGCGGTTCGCACACTGTCGGAGCTCGGGGTGTTAGGTTTTTCATGTGAGCTGATATTTGTATTCTACTTCCACGTCGGCGGCAAAGGACCACGTGCGGCTATTAGTAACGCGATACTCGTCGTCTTCTTCATCAAGCTGCTCCGAGGCGGCCACTACTTCCCCGCAGAGCAGTTCTTTTTCATTTTCATCTATATACTGAATCACCAGCTGCACAAGCTCGAAGTCAGGTCGATCGCCCGCCGCACCTCATCGAAATTTAGATGGTGCCTTTCAGCGTAAAAGAATAGGTAGCCCTTGTGCATTTGTGTATGTACTGAGGCGCGCGTACACAAAGTGCGCTATGTCATTATCGAATTGAATTGCGAGAATGAGGGGTCGCAGCATGAATTGCGGAGCGAGGGACTGGCCAACGACGCGGGAGAAGATGCCGCCGCTTCGGTATCTCAGGAGCACGGATATCCATGGAGTCTGGACCTATTCCCTGCTGAACATTGATCGCGCAATGGAGGAGGCTGGCATCCTGTCGCTTTCGAACCGGCAAAGCAAAGAAATGATTCTCATTGCAAAGGCAATGTCCCGGTTGCGGTTGGTTAGAAATGTATTCCGGTCTTCTCGCGGCCCAGTGTTTGTAAGCTGCATGGGCTTTTCGGAGAGCAGAATCATCCCTATATCGTTTTATAACGAGATCATCCCCTACTGCTTTGATTGTTGGCCCAATCTCTATGAACGCTGGATGTCATTCTTCAAACGGCAACGGGTCCGTCTTGCATTCTTCTCTGCGCGCCAATCGGCGCTTCATTTTGCCAAAGCACTTCCCAACATGAGATCCGAGTGGCTGCCGGAGGCCTGCGACCCGTCCGAATACAGTCCGTCTAAGTCCTGGCGCGAGAGAGATATAGACNNATAGACGTGTTGGAACTAGGCAGAAAGTATGACGAATTCCATAACAGAATCCAAGAGCCCCTTGCGAAAGCGAATCGAACGCATCTCTATGAACGGGTAAAGGGCCAGATCATTTTTCCTGAGCAAGCCGGCCTAATTGATGGCTTTGCGCGCAGCAAGATATCAATCTGCTTTCCGTCTTCCCAAACGCATCCTGAGCGGTCGGGATCAGTCGAGACGGCAACCTTTAGGTATTTTCAGTCACTTGCCTCGAAATGTCTGATCTTAGGACATGCTCCTCAAGAACTTAAAGATCTATTTGGATACAACCCGGTTGTCGAGGTACAGGAAGGCTACGAGTTCGAGCAAATCGACTCATTGTTGAGCCGCCCGGATTCATGTCGCGACTTAATTGAATCAAATTATCGCCGACTCATGCAGATTGGTACCTGGGAGCGTCGCGTCGAGCGGATTTTCGATACTCTCCTTGATCACTCCGCTCTAGGATGAGGCCCCATTTCAGCCGTCTCCGATCTTTCGCGTTGCGCCAACGGGCGCACAAATACCAGAAACCTGTTTTCACAAAGAGAGATTCCGGATTATATGCCCCATAATCACCATTGCATCGGAAGCGTAACGCATGAGGCAATTTTCAAGTTGCCCTAAAGACCCCAAGAAAGTCTACTATTCAGGCGGCATTTATCGCTGAGAGTGATTGGTGTTGTATGAGCAGTGCAGTCATCCAGAGGATTCTATGGTGAAAGTCTCCCAAAATGCGACGTGCCCAGGCGATCACGCGCGGGGGACTGAGAGGAACCGCCGTGCTGTGCTTACTGGCGCCGTCGCGACGTTTGCGCGCGCCGTGCAGGTTGGCACTTCGCTCATCACCGTACCATTAACGCTGAAGTATCTGGGCAATGAGCGCTTCGGTCTGTGGATGACCATAAGTTCGGTTCTGGCAATGGCCTCATTTGCGGATTTTGGCGTTGGCAATGGCGTGCTGAGTAATGTCGCCAAGGCATTCGGGAAGGATGATATGGAAGGAGTTCGCAAGACCGTCTCCAGCGGCTTTGCCCTTCTAAACTCTATCGCGATCCTTCTACTCCTGTCGTTTTTCTGGACTTATAGATTTGTAAATTGGGCGGATTTTTTTCGTGTTGCTTCGCCGCAGGCCAGATCCGAGGCTGGCCCTGCCCTTGCGGTCTTCGCCCTTTGCTTTGCACTCAACATCTCAATGGATGTGGTCCAGCGTGTACAACTTGGGCTGCAACAGGGGTATCGCTACGGCCTATGGCAGTTGTGCGGAAGCATGGCGGGGCTAATTGGCGTGCTGGATGGGATCTGGCTGCATGTAAGCCTCCCCATGCTTGTTGTGGCTATCGCCGGCGCGCCGATCATTGCTACTACATTGAACGCCATCCATTTTTTCGGCTTTGTTCGGCCAGATTTGCGGCCTAGTCGAGAGTTTGTCTCACGCGATGTGATCGTGCAAATTGCTAAGCTAGGCGGCCTCTTCTTCGTTCTGCAGGCGGTGGTTGCGGCCTCCTTCTCCGCGGACAACTTCATCATTGCCAGGATATTTGGTGCAGTGAGTGTCCCGGAGTATTCCATCCCTCAGCGCATGTTCGCGCTTATCGCCGTGCTGCTGGCCACGCTCGTCGCGCCTTTTTGGCCGGCCTATGGCGAGGCCATCTCCCGCCGTGACATCGCGTGGGTCCGTCACACTCTGCGTCGCTCACTGCTGATCGTCTTTGTTCTGTCCTTTATAGCATCCTCGTTGCTTCTGCTTCTTGCGCCGAGACTTATCTATTGGTGGGTCGGCTCTCGGATTCACCCGCCATTCCTATTGCTTTTGGGTCTTGCTATCTGGTCTGTCATGGAGTGCTGTAGTTTCACATTGGGCGCGTTTCTGAATGGTGCAACAGCAGTCCGTTTCCAGATCAGCGTATCGGTCACCTTTGGAGTTGTGTGTGTCATTATGAAAGTCCTTCTCACTAGGCACTTCGGCCTCGCGGCGGTGCCATGGTCCACGATCATCAGCTGTGTCCTAGTCCAAGTTTTGCCCTGGGTTTTCTTCATACCGCGCTTTCTTAAGCACCTTGAGTCGAAATCCAAGTCGAATGGTTTGCCCGATAGGCTGCACTATCCCTTGGCCGTGACGGAAATCGGGGAATAACGAGGGCTCAGAGTGTTAGTCAAAAAGTTCATCCGATGAGGCAAACCAAAGGTATTCTTGTTTATATGGAGGACGCTCCAGTCCACCGGGACGTGGTGGCCCACGGCCTGCATCGCGCGGGCCCTCCTATTCTTAGGTCGATTAGAGATCACATTGATGGGATCTTGATCTATCCAGTTGGCCGAAGATTCAAGATTTGCGACCTTGATCAGGAGTTGGCCCCTCTTTGCAGCATCTTGCCTAGGATTCCGACGCTTTTATGCAAGGCGTTGCGGAGGTATTCAGCGTTCGATTTTGGTATGGCAGATGCATTGCCGCCGCTGATCCTTTCCTATGGTGCGCGGAAGTCACCAGCTAGCATTCTTTTCTCGTTTGTTGGAGCGGACGTGGGAGCGTTAATGCGCGCTAAAAGGCTCGCATCCCTGTTAAGAAAGTCCTACTCGCTTTATATTGTTGACGATTTCCTCTCTCCTCTGCGCATTGCCGGGGCAAAGGAGGACGCAGTACAGAAAGTGGCGGATAAGGCGCGGACTGCGCTTCGCGGAGCGAAGCATGTGTTCACCATCACAGATGGGCTGGGTGAGTACCTACGTGAGCAGTTCGGTATCTCATCCACCACGTTGAATCTGGCATTCGAGCCGGAGCGGATAGCAAGTCAGCCGGCCAAGAAACAAATTATCTATGTCGGGAGCATTAACTTCCTCTATACGGCGGGCCTGCGCGATCTGTTTCAAGTGGTGGAACGGATTCGTCAGACCAGCGGAGATGACCTGACGGTGCGACTAACTGTTCCCGCTGCTGCTGCGGCGCGGGAGTTGGAGGTGCTGCCGCCTTTCGTGGTCTCCTCTCCCGTGGATACTTCGGAGGGACTGGCGCGGGAAATCGCCTCCAGCCTGCTTGCCTTCCTGCCTTCTTCGTTCGATTTGCGGGAAAAGGTGATGGTGGCGACTTCTTTCCCGTCGAAATCAATGGAGTATCTGGCGTACGCCCGCAGCATTGTTGTTTACGGGCCCGATTATGGGGTGGCAACGAGACTGTTCCGGGAAAAGGGCCTGCCATCGGTGGTATCGTCGCCGAGTGAACTGGAAGATAAAGTGCACTCCCACCTTGCGTCATGGCCCCAGAATTCTTCGATATACAGAAGTTACCTTGCGGAGGCGCACTCGCTCGCCGCTGTACGCAAGACGCTATGCGACAATTTGGGCCTTGAGGCGTGTTGACGCTTCAAGTAGAAATGGGAACGTGGTCGGTTTGTTCATCTGTCAACGCGAGGCAAACCAGTAATTCCGGTCAAGGGTCGGGGAGGAGAATGAATGAAGAGGATTCTTGTGAATGGTGCCGGTGGATTCATCGGCGGGCACATGGTAAAACGCCTGAAAGCCGAAGGGAACTGGGTTCGCGCCGTGGACCTGAAGCGCCACGAGTATACGGTCCTTCCATCCGATGAGTTCATCGTAGGAGATTTGCGCGAACAGAACCTGGCAGCTAATGTTGTGGAGGGTATCGACGAGGTCTACCAGTTTGCCGCCGACATGGGTGGCGCCGGGTATATCTTTACCGGGGAGCACGATGCTGATGTCATGCACCACTCCGCCACCATCAATCTAAACACGCTGCATTTCGGTGTGAAGGCTGGAGTGCGAAAATTCTTCTATTCGTCCTCTGCCTGTATTTATCCGGAGTACAACCAGATGGACCCGTTGAACCCGAAGTGCTCTGAGGAATCGGCCTACCCCGCCGCCCCGGACAGCGAATACGGCTGGGAGAAGCTTTTCAGCGAACGGCTCTACCTGTCGTATATGCGGAACTACGGAGCAGAGGTCCACGTCGCCCGCTTTCACAATATATTCGGTACGGAGGGTACATGGACCGGTGGCAAAGAGAAAGCCCCGGCCGCATTGTGCCGCAAAGTCGCCGAGGCCGAAGATGGCGGCGAGATCGAGATATGGGGAGATGGAAAGCAAACCCGGTCCTTCCTGTATGTCGATGAGTGCATCGAAGGTGTACGCCGACTTATGGAGTCTGAGTTCACCGGTCCTGTGAACATAGGATCTGAGGAGATGGTCAGCATCAATCAGCTTGCAGAAATGGTGATGCAAATCGCCGGCAAGAAACTATCGATCAAGCATATTACCGGGCCCTTGGGAGTGCGCGGCAGAAACTCGGACAATCGGCTGATTGCTGAGAAGCTAGGTTGGAAGCCATCGCGCCCTCTGCGCGAGGGATTAGAGAAGACCTATCGCTGGGTCCAGGAAAAAGTAGCTATCTCGCGATCGGTGGAGATGGCCGCCAAGGAATAGTGTGACCGCCTGTTATCACGATTTATCGCGCGTGAGGATGGGTGCTTGTCGTTGCTGCTGCCCTAACTTCGAGAATTCAACCGAACAACTGGCCCACTGGATCCCGTCACGAGGTCCGATGATGTAAATCGTTCTTGCTTGGCGGTGGTCTCAACGGAGTTTCTTCCGCTTTGACCTTCACTTGGCCTCGAAATTTATTATGCCGGAAAGGCTCGCTGCATGCTTAGACTCTTTGCGAGAACAGTGCGCTTTATTTTGCGGAGGGCGGTCCTGTTCCTCGTCAATATCCTCGCGGTGCCGCCGGGCATGGCCCCCATCCATGCCCTACGTTGCTCGCTGATGCACATTATCGGGAGTAAGCTGGGAAGAGGTACAGAGCTTTCCGAGCACCTCTACGTGCACTACGGCCGAAATTTCCGCGCAGGGGCGAGGTGCAAAATTGGATCATTCTGCAGGATTTGGGACTTTACCCCAATTACCATTGGGGACGACCTGCTTGCCTCCCATGGGCTAACCCTGATCAGCGCTACTCATCTCATGGACATCGAGCGAACGTCGCGGCCGGGACCGATCACTATCGGCAACAACGTCTGGATAGGCATTAATGTAACAATCGTAGGCCCAGCCACCGTCGGCGACCACGTAATCATAGGTGCGAATTCACTCGTGCTGGGAAATCTTGAACCAAATGGAGTTTATGCTGGATCACCTGCAAAGCTAGTTCGCAAATTGGATTACCCCACCTACTAAATGAAAGATATGCATCGCGATTTAATTATTACAGCCGCATCGGAGTCGTACCGGCCCCAGCTGTTCTCTTTGCTGGGGTCCTTGCGGTGCAATTGGCCGAATCACCCGCCAGTCATGGTTTACGACATGGGCCTTCGTGAAGGGACAGGACAGCTACTTCGTCAGGCAGGTTTCGATGTCCGTATAATTCCGCCTTTTGTGCCGCATTGGAGGAAGCACTACACATGGAAGCCATGGTGCATGAATGACGCTCCGGCAGAGCGCGTTCTGTGGATGGACGCAGGGTGTTGCGTTCTTCGCCCATTTCCTGAAGTCTTCGATATTATCGAAAAGCAGGGCTATTTTGCATTACCAAACTACCGGCCTTTAGAGATTGAAGCATCAGAGGAGGCCTGTGAAGGGTGCGGTGTGCCACAGGAATTTCGTGTAGGTAAGATCTCGCTTGCAGCAACTCTCTTCGGCTTCCTGCGTGGTTCTTCTTCGGAAAGGGTCGTACAGGAGTGTCTCAAAGTGGCGTCGACAGAACGCTATATTAAGGCAACCAGGCCCTCGCACAGGCATGATCAGGCCATTCTTTCCCTCCTCATGTATCGCGATGTTTCGCCGCTCATTCTCTGTGACGGAACCATCTACCTTTATGAGGACCTGAGGGCAAAGTTTACGACGCACTCGATATGGGCTGTGCGCCGGTTCATGCACTATAAGGACAAGCAGTTCTTCGCCTCGTGCCTTCTTGGACCCGCATCCCCGCATCTTCCGCGAGCCTCGCACAAAGTGACCTGGTGGTACAGGAGTGCGTGGAGGGCGAAGCGGGCATTGAATGCGATGAGAAGACTGGTGAGCGGAGACAGGAGTTTAATGGAGGGCATAAGGTAGTGTCCTCTCAATGCAGTCTGCGTTGCACTTCAAAGGGCACGAAGCGGGAATAGATTTGCCGCGTTTCTGAGGAAGGGATCTTCATCAAAACTATGCCGATGCGAGTACGCGAGCGGGCTGAATAGACTGCATTCGTACGCAATGAAGCTAGGCGATAGCAAAGGTATCTATGACGCGAGTCAGTATTGTTACCATCTCGTTCAACCAGGCTGAATTTATAGAACGGACGATCCTGTCTGTACTTACGCAAGATTATCCAGATATTGAATACATCGTGGTTGATCCAGGATCAACGGATGGCAGCCGAGACATCATCGAGCGATATCGTTCACGAATATCGAAAATAATTCTGCGCCCTGATCGTGGAGCTGCGGATGGATTGAACAATGGGTTTGCCGAGGCAACAGGAGAGATATTCGGATTCTTGAACTCCGATGATTTGTTGCGGCCTGGAGCTGTAACTTCCGCGGTTGAATTTCTTGAACAGCATCAAGACGTGGACGTTGTCAGCGGACACAGTAATCTGATTGACCCCCGCGACCGGTTTCTGAGGCGGTTGTATTCCGATCAAATGGCGGTGAATAGATGTATTTATGGCGGGGCGATCATTATTCAGCCGTCTACGTTTTTTCGAAAGAGTATTTTCGATCGAGTGGGTGGTCTGAATGTTGAGAATAAAGTGCTTTGGGATGGGGAACTTTTCCTTGAGATGGCCCGAGCGGGAGGGAAGTTTGCTGTCGCCGATCAATTCTGGAGCGCCTTTCGCATTCATTCGCAGAGCATAAGCGGCTCAAGGGCCAATGCGAGGCGAATTCAGGAAACTCAACAGGCGATGTTCTATCGAGCCAAGGGAAGACAGCCGCACGGGTACGACAAACTGCTCGGCTTTGGCTTTCGTATTCTTCGGCACATCCGGAATCCCTTTGACACTTGGGAGCGTATTCGCCGAGGTCCGGTCTTTGGGCGACCAGTCGATGACTGACTCGAACTTTTTCATTTTGATCGAATCCGCGTCGGAAACGGGAAGTTTTCAGTCCCTTGGGCCGTCAATGCTGACAAAAGAGCTCGGGGAAGATCTTGGTCCACCAAATTGACGATTGAGCATGGGGTGCAATCGATGAACCAAAGCGAGAGAATTTACCTAAAGCCGGAGGAGGCTGTTAAGCTCGTCGTGGAGCGCTTTCCGCTTGAGGATTACATTGATCTGAGGTCCAATAGCCATCTGTCCACGGCAAAGACAGTGTGTCGGCATTTGGCGCCAGGGGCAAAAATCCTCGATTTCGGGTGCGGGCCATGCGACAAGACGGCCGTGCTGCAGGCCATGGGTTTCGAATGCTCCGCATACGATGACCTCCAGGACGCTTGGCATGCCAAATCCGAAATGCAGTCGAAAATTCTGGCCTTTGCCGAGAATGTTGGTATTAATTTTACGTTGGCGCGGCCTGGTGCAGATTTGCCCTACTCTAAAGAGTATTTTGACATGGTAATTCTCAACGATGTTTTGGAACATCTTCATGATTCTCCAAGAGAGTTGCTGAACAAGCTTTTGGAATTCGTTAAGCCTGGTGGTCTACTACTGGTTACCGTCCCCAATGCAGGTAACATCCGAAAGCGGGTGGTGCTCTTGATGGGAGGAACCAATTATCAACGATTTGACTCCTTCTTCTGGTACCCTGGACAGTGGCGAGGACACGTTCGTGAGTACGTTAGAGGCGACCTGCTCAGCCTAAGCAATTATTTGGGTCTGGAGGTGCTTGAGCTTCATGGTTGCGATCAGATGCTGAATAAGGTCATGGGAGCTTTGCGCGGTTTATACATTGCGGCGAGCAGTGTCATGAACGGCTGGAAGGACTCGTGGACTCTGGTGGCCCGAAAACGGCCTGGATGGAAGGCACAAATTAATCCTTCACCCGATATCAAAATATCGAGGGCGACCAAGTACTTATATGGGGAGTAGCAGAGTCTGTTTAGATGAGACCAAGCCTTGATTCAAGCGGATAAATTCCTTGATTAAGAGATCTAAAATTTTACCTCAGCACGAAAGGTCTCCCAAATTGCTAGATGGTAGGAGCGAGTGAAGATCATAGGATTCGCTGAAGGCGTACGGGGTGACAGCCCCGGGATTGTTAGTATACCCACGATTCTCAATAGCACGGCTGCGCGCGGGCACAACGTTGTTTTGCTCTTGGGCGGCCCCGGCATCCCCGGCAAGGAGAGATTTGTCGTTCCTGATTCTAAGAGCGCCTTGGCGAGGAGGGAAGGGAACGGGACGTTCGGCACTGTTTGCGTCAAGGCATGGACGCGCTGGAGGTTTTGCCCGGCAATCCTCTGGCGTTTCAGCAAACTTGTCGGAGAAGCTGACTTTATTACTCTGCATTCGCTCTACTCCTTTCCCGTACTTGCCGGATATCTTCTAGCGCGAATTCATCGAAAGCCCTATGGGATCTGGCCCCACGGAGTCCTGGCGCCTTTCCAGCGCCAGATCAGCGTGCGCAAGAAATGGGTATACAACACGCTATTCGCAAATCGAATCCTTGCTAACGCTTCGGTGATTTTCTACAGCGCGGAGGGCGAGCGAGAGGAAGCGGCGGTCTTGGGATTTCATACTCCTTCCGTTATAGTGCCAGACGGCTTCAACGCGGACGAATTTGCCGCGCTACCCCCAAGAGGACGTTTCCGCGAGCACTTCATGAATGGGCACACGGGACCTATGGTCCTGTTTCTTGCTCGGCTGCATGCTAAAAAGGGGTTGGATCTGCTGATCAAGGCGATGCAGCGTGTTATTGCCGAAAGGCCGGATACTCGGCTTGCGATTGTGGGTCCCTGGGATCCAGACTCGTTCAGGAAGCAGGTTCTGCAATGGATCAAGGAGAGCGGTATCGAGTCTCATACGGTACTGCCTGGCGTAGCGGGTCCGGAGATGCGGCTGGAGGCATTCGCCGATGCGGACGTATATGTGCTGCCTTCGTATGCGGAGAATTTCGGTTTTTCCGTCTTCGAGGCGATGGCGTGCGGTGTTCCCGTCGTAGTGAGTGAGACTCTCAACTACGCGGCCCAATTATCCCAAAGCGGCGCTGGTCTCGCCTTGCCTCGCACAGTAGAGGAATTTTCTGCCGCAATCATAAAGCTCATCGATCGGCCGGATATCCGGCGTGAAATGGGAGCCTGTGGCCGGGTCTTTGTGCGTCAATACACATTGGAGGAGACAGGTGTCAAAGTTGCGAAGACGATCGAGAGTATTCTGCAGCGGCGCCCCTTTCCCGCAGACCTGGCTCCGATGATCGGCGCAGGAATTCGGTCGTAATCGTTGATAGACAGGAACATGCCCACAGTACATTGAGTCGATTTGGCGCTGATGCGTGCTAGGTGCGGAAAGATGGGGACCTACGGGGAGGAAAATGAATCGACGTCTGAAAGAAGGTCTTAGACAGTTATTTCCGCGGTCACTTACGCGACATAGGATATTCGGAGGACCTCTTCGTGGCAGCGCGATCGTGACTTCTTGGTACGATTATCCGGCAGCAATTCTGGGCCGCACGGAAAGGCGTTTGCTTGAATGTTTTGCGAACAACGTTGGCAAAGGAGAGACGTGGCTCGACATAGGTGCACATTACGGCTATACGGCGATCGCGTTATGTAAGCTGGTTGGACCTTCTGGCCGCGTTTTCGCATTTGAACCGATGCTTAATACTGCGGGTTGCATTTCCCGTACAAGGTTTCTTAATGATCTTCAACATCTGACCGTCATTCCAATGGCGTTGGGGAATGGTCCAGACCTCGCTATTGAAAGTCTGCACTCCGTGCGAGGGATGATCGATAGCACTCTGCAGGATGCGGTCGGATTCAAGGAGACCTTCGTGGCTTCTCGGCTGGACTGGTTATGGCCGAAGATCTCGGGGTCGGATCTGCGGATCGACGGTATCAAGATCGACGTTCAGGGCATGGAGATACAAGTACTCGAAGGAATGGCCGCTTTGGTGAAAAGGTACCGGCCAAAATTGCTGGTGGAAATCCATCGAGGAGTTTCGCGACCGAAGTTGTTGGATGTGATTACATCCATGGGATACCTTGCTCGCGGGTCTGCTGTGGAACCCCTGCCCGGCGAAACGGATCCAGTCTATGCGGACGATCGGACCTATCTATTCACCCCTGATCCTGCCCGACCGATCCTGCATGGATAATATTCGTCAAATTGATTCTTGCAGCACATGTGTGCTAATTCACACGAGCTCCCTTGGAATGCCGCGGATTGCATCATGTGTAGACTTGGTTGGGTATGATCACGGTCAATCATGAAACCCCTTCAATAGTGATCACCGGTCTCGGGACATTCGGAGGAGGACAAAGCTATGAATGAATTGGATCCCTTTAGGCAGATTCTTGGAATTCGGTTCTTCGTAGGCAGTGAGCATGAAGCCATCGATGCAATCACTTGTAATGGAGGCTTGGTGGTGGTCCCTGCTGCTCCAGCGTTGAAGAACCTGGCCCACGACCAACAATACCGGGAGGCGTTGCTGGGCGCGGATTTCGCCATTGCTGACAGCGCTCTGATGGTGATGCTCTGGAATCTGATCGAGCGGGACCGAATTCCCAAACTTTCCGGGCTTAAGTATCTACGGGCATTGATCGAACGGACGGAGTTTCGGAGACTGCGGTCCAGCTTTTGGGTTATGCCAACGCCAGACTCGGCTAGCCGCAACGTGGACTGGCTGAGAGGTAAGGGCATTCAGGTGCTCGATGAGGACGTTTATCTGGCCCCCATGTACTCCCAGACTATTGAGGACTCTGAATTGCTGGGCCGGCTCGAACAGCGGCGTCCACAGCACGTAGTTCTTGCTGTGGGCGGTGGTACACAGGAGAGGCTGGGTCTTTACCTCAAACAGAATCTCAGCTACCGGCCTGCCATCCATTGCATTGGCGCAGCTATCGCCTTTCTCTCTGGCGACCAGGTGCGGATTCCTGGATGGGTTGACCGTCTTCGTCTCGGCTGGCTTTGGCGGTGTATCTCGAACCCCATGCGATATGCTCCGCGGTATTGGGATGCCCGGCATCTGGTGCCGCTGATGCTGCGTTACAGAGACCGATTGCCGATTATCACTTCATCGCCCGTTTGACTAGATCAGAACCCGAATTGATTCATTCGTAACGGACCTTCCGTTCTTTCCTCAAGCAGGCAACGATCATAACGCGAGCTATTAATGACAACTTCGCTGGTGTAAGGCTGGAGATGAATTCCCAGGGTTAAACCTACGCCAAAACTCACCAACTGCTGGCCTCGCTGCGCGAAGCAGCACCTTTGCTACGGCGCAGTAACTGGTTCGCTGGCTGGCGCTCACCTCGGCATGAACTTTTGCTTACGGGCCTTCGGTCCTATTGATCCCATCTCCTTGCAAAAGGGCGTACGTATAAGACATTGCCGTTTTCCAGGAAGAGCCAGGGAAGAATTAAATGAAGTTATCCGCGGCAGCGGTGTAACGTGTTCCAATTCGTATCAGTATCAATTCAATTGTCACGGAAATGGAGGATCTAATTCCAAAAATGAGAAAGGCACTCATCACCGGCTGTACCGGCCAGGACGGATCGTACCTGACCGAATTTCTTCTCGCGAAGGGGTACGAAGTGCACGGCCTCAAGCGCCGTGCATCGAGCTTCAATACCGATCGCGTCGATCACATCTTTCGAGATTTTCATGAGTCCGACAACAGATTTTTTCTGCACTTTGCCGATCTCACCGATGGCAGCTCACTTTCTTCGCTCCTGCACAACCTCGAGCCGGACGAAATCTACAATCTGGGCGCGCAGAGCCATGTGAAGGTGAGTTTCGATGTTCCTGAGTTTACTGCAGATGTAGTAGCCCTCGGAACCCTGCGCCTGCTTGAGGCAATGCGGTTAACTGGCGTCAAGTGCCGCTTCTATCAGGCCTCGTCGAGCGAGATGTTCGGAAGCGCGTCACCCCCGCAAAGTGAGGAAACGGTTTTTCATCCGCGCAGCCCGTACGCGTGCGCCAAGGTTTTTGGACACAACATTACGGTGAATTATCGCGAGAGCTATGGGATTCATGCATCGAATGGTATCCTCTTCAATCACGAATCTCCGCGGCGCGGAGAGACTTTCGTCACTCGTAAAATTACCCGCGCAGTCGCACGGATCAAGCACGGAGTTCAGCAGAAGCTATTTCTGGGCAACATGGACGCGCGCCGCGATTGGGGATATGCACCCGACTATGTTCGGGCCATGTGGCTGATGCTTCAACAGGAAACCCCAGACGACTATGTGATCGGCACCGAAGAGGCGCACACGGTACGTGAGTTTGTCGAGCTTGCCTTCGCTTCCGCTGATCTGGATTGGCATGAGTTCGTAGAAGTTGACCCTCGTTACTTCCGCCCGGCGGAGGTCGACTACCTTCTTGCGGATGCCTCGAAAGCGCGGAGAATCCTAGGCTGGGAACCTGCCGTGACCTTCAAGGAACTGGTTCACATCATGGTTGAGGCTGACACGCTTGAGCTGGAAGCTCGCCTCAAAGGAGGCGCGGAAGCTGTCCGGCTTTTGGCTGCTTCCGAAGGCAGGCATGCATGATCGACTTGGTCAACAAGAGGATCGTAGTCACCGGGGGATCAGGATTTCTAGGGAAACATCTGATCAATCGACTCGAGAGAGCGGGTTGTCACAACGTCATCGTTCCGATGCACAAAGAGTACGATCTTACGCGCATCGACGCGATTGAGCGCCTGTTCAATGAGCAAAAGCCAGAGGTTCTAATTCACATGGCAGCTGTCGTTGGCGGCATCGGGGCCAACCGAGAAAACCCTGGCCGATTCTTCTACGAAAACGCGATCATGGGAATTCAACTCATCGAGGCCGCGCGAAGATTCGGAGTAGAGAAGACCGTAGTTCTGGGCACCATTTGCGCTTATCCGAAGTTTACCCCTGTTCCTTTTCACGAAAAAGCTCTATGGGATGGGTATCCAGAGGAGACGAACGCCCCATACGGATTGGCCAAGAAGATGATGCTTGTGCAGTGCCAGGCCTATCGGGAGCAGTACGGGATGAATGGGATATTCCTTTTGCCCGTCAACCTTTATGGGCCACACGATAACTTCGATCTGGAGTCGTCTCACGTGATTCCCGCTCTGATCCGCAAGTGTGTTGAGGCGGTAAAAGGAGGGCGCAAAGAGATTGTTCTGTGGGGCGACGGATCACCAACGCGCGAATTCTTGTACGTGGAAGACGCAGCCGAAGGCATTTACCTTGCGACGGTCCACTACGACAAGTCCGAACCGGTGAACCTGGGGAGTGGCATGGAAATCTCCATTGGCGATTTGGCCACAACCATAGGTGAGATGACCGGCTTCACAGGACAGATCGTGTGGGACACGAGCAAACCGAACGGCCAGCCGAGGCGGTGTCTGGATGTAACTCGGGCGGAGCAGGAGTTCAAATTTCGCGCCGCAACTCCGTTTGATGTTGGTCTTCGGAAGACGATCGACTGGTATCTCAATTCAATAAAGTCCACGTAAGAGCAGTCTAAGGAATTACGTTGAAATTCTGGGATGTTGTTATCATAACGGCCTCTTCCGAGCGGCAAGCGGAGCTGTATCGCGATGAGATCCAGCGCCGTAGCTTGTCTGGAATGGTGCCGAGTGAGGCCCAATTTCTCGTGGTCCCCGATCCCGCCGACCGACGCGTAGGCAGTGGCGGGGCTACGATCAATGCGCTTGGCGTGTTGGGCAAGGACCGCGAGTGGTGGAATCATCACCGGGCGCTTTTGGTTCACTCCGGAGGCGATTCGCGACGTCTGCCCCAATATTCACCGGGCGGCAAGCTGTTTGGGGTACTACCTTCGCGCACACGGCCGCGAGGAACGACAACGGTTTTTGACGAAATCATGACCCTTTCAGCAGCGTGGGCGGAACGGGTTCCCAATGGACTGCTGGTGGCTGCGGGCGATGTTGTGTTGAGGTTTGATGCGAAGCTCTTTCAGTGGGACCGGCCCGGTGTGACAGGTGTCGCAATGCGGTTGGAAGTGGAGACAGGCAGCCATCATGGCGTCTATGTCGTCGGGGAGAGGGAAGAGGTTTATACATTCCTGCAGAAACCCTCGCCAGCAGAGGTAAAAGCCGCGGGTGGCCTGCTGGAAGATGGCCGGGTTGCGGTGGATATCGGCTTGTTGCGCTTTGATGCCGAACTGACGGCAGCGCTCGCAGAGTTGGCTGCGTTCAAAACGCTGCCAACCGTCGATCTCTATGATCAAATCCCGCGGGGGCTGACTGGTCAGTGGAAGCCGGAAAGTGACGCGAGCCTGTTCTGGCGGGAGTTGGAGAGAATTCTGCGTTCTCCCGAGCGGCCGGTGGGATTTCATTGCGGAGTAGTGGAGGGTGAGTTCATCCATGCGGGAACCACTTGCTCGTTCCGTTCACTTGCGGCCGCGTCTGGCGGTGTTCTCGACAGTGTCATCGGGGGCGCGTGCAAGGTTGGGCATGAAGCCGTAATTCTGGAATGCGACCTGAGCGGTCCGGTGTACGCAAGCCGCGGCGCCATTCTGCATGGACTTACTGGATTGAGCGGTTCCGTGGAAGTTCCCGAGGACACAGTCGTTCATCAGTTGCCGGTTGACAGGCCGGGGGGTAGTGGCTGGGTGATTCGCGCCTACGGCGTTGAGGACGATCCAAAGCAGGCGATCGAGAAAGCCACATGGTTCAACCGACCGATTTTGGAAACGCTGGAGCGGCTCAAGTTGCGCCCTGATGAGCTTTGGAGCGCTGGTGAAGAACCGACATTGTGGAACGCGGCGCTATTTCCGGTGACGACGCCGGATGAGGCCTGGATGTGCGCGTGTTGGATGATGGGATACGCGAGTGAATACGATTTGAATCGCTGGCGGGTGGCACGGCGACTGTCGTTAGCCGAAAGTGCCCGCTGCACGGACGGGAAGGCTCTGGCCGAAGCACGCAGCCGCCGATTGCAGGGCATTTGGCACGACACGGCCGTCGAACTTGCGGAGTCCGGCGCGGATCTGCGGCCGCTGCTGGCAAACCTGCCAGGTTTGACGCCGGCTGCAGCAGCTGGGCGCTCCTTGCGATCACATGCTGAGGAGTTGCGCAAGGGTAGTCCTGAAGACCTGACTCATGCAGCCAGCCACTTCATGCAGGCAGCGCGTTTGCTTGAGCGAGCCGGATTCGAGCAGGAGGCGATGTCCTCGGAAGGCGAGGCCTTTGCTTGTATTCAGGATGCGGTTCGTCGAGGGATTTCCGACGATGCGGAACCGTTACCCTCCCACTGGCAGTTCGAAAGAGTTCATGTATCTGCACCTCCGCGCATTGACCTGGGAGGCGGATGGTCAGACACCCCGCCATTTTGCTTTGACTGGGGAGGCACAGTCCTCAATTGCGCGCTTGAAATCAATGGGGCATATCCGATTGAAACGGAGATCCGGCGCATTGACGAGCCCGTAATTCGGTGCTTCGCGGATACCCACGGCGCCGTCGCTGAATATCGGAGCGCAGAAGAATTGCTCGAGCCCTGTGGACCGGGATCGGTATTCTCGATTCCGCGCGCCGCGATGCAGTTGCATGGCATTCCTATGAAGGGCCGGCCTCTTGGAGAGACTCTCGCCGCTCTGGGCGGCGGTCTTGAGATTCGGTGTCAGGTGCAGTTGCCCATAGGGTCCGGTCTTGGCACCAGCAGTATCCTGGCAGCAACGGTCATCCGCGCCCTGGCAGTCATGTCGGGACGCACGCTGGGGGATCATGAGCTGTCGGAGGCCGTGATGCAACTCGAACAGCGCATGACTACCGGTGGCGGCTGGCAGGATCAGGCGGGCGGCATCTTTCCTGGCGCCAAACTTCTGATTACCGGGCCTGGCTTGCAGCAGCGCATTCGTGTACAACCGGTGCCCTGGAGCGAGGAGCGCCGAACGGAGTTCTGCCAGCATCTGGTGCTCTACAACACGGGAATTCAGCGGATGGCCAAGGATCTACTGCGCCAGGTGGTCTCGCGCTATCTGGCTCGTGAAACGGCGACCATCCAGGTACTCCATAGCATCAAGACGCTGGCCGTGGAAATGTCCTACGCAATGGTCGAAGGCGATTGGAGGCACTTGGGAGAGTTGCTGAACCGGCATTGGCAATTGAATCAGGTTCTCGACCCGAATACGACGAATGCGCCCATCAATGTGATTCTTGATCGGGCGCGGCCGTATATCCATGGAGCCAAGCTGGCTGGGGCAGGAGGGGGCGGATTCCTCATGTTGCTGGCCCGAAACCCGGAAGCTGCGGCGGCATTGCGTGCCGCACTCTCGCAGGAAGTTCCTGAGAGAGGCGGAATCGTGCCCTATCGCATCCCCGAGGAGGGGCTGCGCGTTCGAATTGGCGGCAAGGTAGGGGATGACGCGATTCTCCCTGGTGTGGCTAGCACTTTGAGCGGCCTTGCTGTAGACGGCTAAATCGCGAATCGACCGAACGCCTGCACATTGAAGCTGCCCTGCATCCCTTTCTCGAGGTGCATCACCCGTACGCCGCATGTCTTATCTTGCATACGACCGAAGCCCATCAATGAATACCCGAGGGTAGGAATTTGAATAGAAAAGTGGCTGTGACGGCCTTCATCCGATGTGCGACAGTGTTGGCAGGTCTTGTGTTGATGACCGCTTACGCACGGGCGGCTGAACAGCCGGGGACGCCAATTGGCACAACGCAGTCTGCAGGCGACTTGAATGACGACGGAACCGACTGTTATTCCGTCACGTTGGGGTCACCCTACATTCCGGTCGACAGTTGGGTCTATCCGGCCGTGCTCCGGCTTTATGCGCTTGGATATATCAACACAGTCTACCTGAACATGCGCCCCTGGACGCGTGCAAGTTTGAGCCACATGTTGGATGAGACCGGAAACCGCCTCGAGGACGCAGATGGAGAGCCTGGCGAAGATGAGGCTGAAGGGCTGTACGAGGCGCTCACCCGCGAATTGCGCTACGATTCATGGGATACTTGCCAACAGAAGAAGGGAAGCGTCCGCGTCGAGTCTGTCTACACAGTTGTACGCGGAATCAGTGGCATTCCTCTACGCGACAGCTATCATCTCGGCTCGACGATCGTGAACGACTACGGGCGGCCCTATGCGACTGGCTTCAATAACTATTCCGGGGCCAGCGGCTATGCAGCCGCCGGTCGGTTCCTGATCTATGTACGCGGCGAATTTCAGGGCGCACCATCGACTGCCGGATATTCGCCCGCACTGACCGGGCAACTTGCAGCCATCGACACTACTACCGATTACTTCAACCCTACCTGTTGGCTGTTTGGTACTTCATGCATCCCTATGCCGAATAGCCAACAGACCACGATTCCAGTTGGGCCCATCGCGACTGCCGCGCATGGGCGCGTGTTGGAGGCCTACGTCTCTGCCCAGTATCTCAACCATGTAATATCCTTCGGCAAACAGGACGACTGGCAGGGCCCTGGTGTGGGTGGCGCCATGTCCTATTCCAACAACGCTGAGAATATCTACTCTTTCCGCATCAACCGCGTTGAGCCGCTCACTGTCCCGCTGCTCTCAATGCTCACGGGTCCCTTCCGTTATGAATTCATGGTTGGCCCCCTGAAGGGTCACACTTATCCGGTCGATCCCTGGATACATACGGAAAAGATCAGCTTTCGGCCCACGGAGAACCTTGAGTTTGGATTCGAGCGCACCGTTATATGGGGAGGCAAGGGGCACGAGCCGATCAATATCAAGAGCTTCCTGAGGAGTTTCGTTAGCCTGACTGCGCCCCAACCTCCAGTCAAAGACAGTCCCCGGGACCCTGGCGCCCGCTTTGGCGCATTCGACTTTTCTTACCGGCTTCCCTTCGTCCGCAATTGGCTTACTCTCTACTCGGACTCAGAGGTCCATGACGATGTCTCCCCAATCGACGCTCCCCGCCGAGCATCGTGGCGGCCTGGTCTTTATCTGTCTCATGTGCCTCGTATCCCGAAGTTGGATCTGCGCGTCGAAGCCGTCTCTACCGATCCGCCTATAACGACTAGCAACGGTGGTATCTTTATGTATTTTGAGGAAATCCAGCGTCAAGGCTATACCAACAGTGGCCAGATGTTAGGCGATTGGATTGGCCGTGAAGACAAAGGTGGTCAGGGCTGGATTACCTATCACCTAAGCGGTAATGAATGGGTTCAGTTCGGGATACGAAACCAGAAAGCCGCTAAAGACTTCATTTCCAATGGAACTACTTTGAACAACATAAACTTCCAAGTGGTTAAACGCATAGGCAAAGACTTTGAGATCAACGGGAATTTCACCTACGAGCACTGGAAAGCTCCCATCTACCTTCCGGGTCAGCATACCGTGACTGCCACTACCATCCAACTCACTTGGTCCCCTGATCGGAAGGTCAGCTTCTAACAGTACCGTATTGTGCCAGTGAGCTGTGAAGAGAGCGGACGCTTCGGGTTCATGATGCAAGTGACGAACCCCAGGGTCGGCCGCATCATGATTGCTATAGGTTGCCGGGGCGGTCACGGTGATCGAGGCACCCCCTACAGCGTTTACGGTCCGAACCCATTCCTGAAACACGCTCTGGTTATCTCCTTCAACTTTCTCGCCGTAATTTTGCGCCGGCCTTGAAACCAACCATCTGAATGGGATATCTGCAAGCGTGGTGGTGTTTTCGCCAACTTCCTGATACCATCGCCGGGGACTCTTAGCAAGAAGTGCGAGTGTTACGTAGTCTTCATCGCTCAGAATCGGTGGCAGGTTGAGAGGCCTGTGGAGAGTGCGGTTTTGATTTGAACTTGAAAGGTTCACTGATTACAGGTCATGGCCAGTCATCCTGCACAGTCACCCCCCTTATTACCTAAGAACTCTGAGCGGACGGTCACGGTTGTCATTTGCACCCGCAATCGTCCTGCCGACTTGCAGAGGTGTCTCGAAGCTATCGCCCACCTGGAGCGCGGGCCCGATGAGGTGATTGTGGTCGATAACACTTCAGGAGACAAAGAGACAGAAGCTGTGGCCCGGGATTTTGGCGCCGTCTATATAGTGGAGTCAGCCGTAGGTTTGAGTCGCGCACGCAATCGGGGGCTCGCCGAAAGCAACTCGGAGATAGTTGCCTTCTTAGACGATGATGCAACGCCTGATGTGCATTGGCTTGGATTCATCCTCGGCCCGTTCGAGGATTCACAAGTTACAACGGTGACTGGCAGGATTGTTACTCCGCACTCTCAGGCTGAAAGCAGTTTCAAGCAAACGGCTCGTGTTCTTAGCAAGAAGGATCCCGAATGGTTTGAAATCGCCACATTCGGAGGCTTGGGCCTCGGCAGTAATATGGCATTTCGAAGGAAGGCATGTGCCGGTGAAAACATCTTCGATGAGCGACTAGGCAGAGGTGCTCCATTCCAGATGGGAGAGGAACACTACGCTTTCGCATTCCTTTTATCGCGCGGCTACACTGCGGTCTACCTTCCTGATGCGATCGTGTTTCATCCGTTCGTGAAGCAGAGTAAGATCACGAACGAGGCGCGTAACTCAATCGCATATTGGATGCTGTTGTTTTCGGATTTTCCAAACCGCCGCCTTGATCTTCTACGATTTTTATTCCGCCGCTTGCGGCGCAAGCCGCTAAGTTGGCCGCGAGATTCACCGGACCCAGGTGAAATCATTACCAGCGGATGGCGCGTGCTCCTTAAGGCGGGCTTGGCTGGAACACTACTCTACATGCGCGGCAGGAAGCCGAAGGGCAAGGAGAAAATCCCCCCCGCTGTGCCTGGATGAAGTTCATACAGTCTTTTCCTTCCCCACTTCCAACGTGTCCATGCCTTGCTCCAGTGCCTTATGGAGCCAGTGAATTCTCTGCCGGATCTGGAGCGCACGCACACCCGTATTGCGAAAAACGGGAAGGTCGAAAAACAACTCTCCCAAACCGCACACCGGAGCCAGGGAAAAATCCGCTGCTGCCGGCCAAGCCGCCGCAATTCTCCGCATACTCGTCTTCCAGCGCGGTTCTTTTGCAAGAGATCTCAATTGCCCCCATATCTGCGCTTCAGGGTGCTTGCGGGCAAACATCACATCTGCCACCGCGAATGCCTCCGCATCAAGTATCAAATCAGCTGTGGTCTTAATGTAGTACTGATATGCGATGGCGTTGCCTATGTACTTTGGATGTACGCCGGCGCTGAAAAGACGAGTTCCTAACTCCAAGTCCTCACGCATCCGAAACGCCTCATCGAATCCACCAAATTATTCCAGAAGCCCCCGAGATATCGACGCGTTACTGAAGACGCAGTCAGTCTCTTGCCAGGCGGTCGTTGTGTCGCGCCTGTGTCCCAGATGAAGCGCGCCGATTTCGCGATTAACCCTCTTTCCGGCAGTTGAACTGTTGAAAACATCCCGAACGGTAGACTGGGAGCAGGTTTAATCGTCACGGGGGTATCACCCGATGGGTGAGTCGCAGAAGGCAGAGATTTCCGTCTACAGTCCCGAGTTGGAGTCGTTTTCGGTCGAGACGCCTGGTGGCCGGCTCCATATCCGCTGGGATAACGAAGCCAGCGCGACGGCGAATGCGCAACTGGCCTTTTTCGCGGAGTTTCTTGCCACCGCTGGTTTGTATGAGTCTTGGGTGAGCAGTTGCCCGCTGACCTACAGCAGCGGCAACGCGTCTCAGAAGCGGGACGTATTGGGGACCTGGTTTTTGTCGATTCTCGCCGGTCACCATCGCTACTCGCATATCACCGGCTTGCGCGGCGACGGGGTGAGCCCACAGATCCTTGGGATGAGCAAGATCGTCAGTGAAGACTCCCTGCGCAGAGCGCTGGCACGGATGAGCGCAGACCAGAGCCAGAACTGGCTTCGACCGCAGCTTCTGGCCAGCGTGCAGGGTGCGCTCGACACGCCGTGGATATTGGACATCGATACGACTGTGAAGACCTTGTACGGCAAGCAGAGCGGCGCGGAAGTAAGTTACAACCCGCACAAGCCGGGCCGCCCCAGCCATGCCTTGCACACTTACTTCGTGAGCCACTTGCGGATGGTCCTCGATGTGGTCGTTTGCCCTGGGAAGCAGCACTCCGCCGCCCACGCGCGTCCTGGATTGAGCGCCGTTCTGGATAGCTTGAACAAGGGACAGCTTCCCGCATTGGTGCGTGGGGACTGCGGGTTTGGCAACGAGCCGTTCATCGTCGAACTGGAAGAGCGCCTCCAGTCCTATCTTTTCAAACTGCGCCAGACCAGCGGCGTAAAGAAGATGCTGATGCGCCAGTTTGCCCGCAAGGACTGGACGATACCTGGCCCTTCGGATCAGGGCTGGAGTGCAGTGGAAGATACCTTGCGACTGGCCGGATGGGATAAGTCGCGGCGGGTCGTGATCCTGCGCCGGGCGGCCAAGTCCGATGTGGCACTTACAAGGAACTCCGCCGAAGGCCAGATGGAGTTACTGCTTCCGGACCAGGACGTGGAACTATGGGAGTACGCGGTTCTGGTGACCAACAGCAGTTATCCCCTGGAAGCCATGGCACAGTTATACCGCGACCGGGCCGATGCCGAGAACGGCTTCGACGAGCTGAAGAACCAGTGGGGTTGGGGCGGATTTACCACCCAGGACATCGAGCGCTGCCAGACCAGCGCTCGTGCCGTAGCGTTGGTTTACAACTGGTGGAGCTGGTATTGCCGCGCGGCCAAGCCAGAAGCCAGGATGGAAGCCATTACCAGCCGGGCGTTGCTGCTGGCCGCCGTGGGCCGAGCCACCAAGCATGCAGGGCAAACGACGCTCTACCTGACGCCGATGCACGCGGCCAAGACCACCCTGATGCTGTTGATCGCCAATATCCGAGCGGCTCTATGCCATGTAAGGAGAGTTGCGGAGCAGTCGACAGCGACAGACCGATGGAAGACCCTGCTGGACTACATCGTGGCCAGAATCATTCCGCGTAGGCCCCGAAAACTCCTCCAAACATCCGCCCTTCTGACCGGCAACTGCTGTTTTTAGATTCTTACCGTTTCATT
>PKXI01000089.1:4750-4871 GCA_003133425.1 Acidobacteriaceae bacterium | reverse complement strand
GCGCGCCTTCCAGCTCGCGCACATTCGTCCGAACATTCGACGCAACAAACAGCGCCACGTCGGTCGGCAACTGCACCTGCTCGCTCTCTGCCTTCTTCAGCAGGATGGCGACCTTGGTCTC
>PKXI01000089.1:0-4742 GCA_003133425.1 Acidobacteriaceae bacterium | reverse complement strand
AGGTGTGGAAGAACTCTTCCTGTGTGCGCTCCTTCTGAGCGATGAACTGAATGTCGTCAATCAGTAGCACATCCACTGTGCGGAAACGATCGCGGAAACTCGTCATGCGGTCATTGCGCAGCGAGGTGATCATCTCGTTGGTGAACTTCTCCGCCGAAACATAGCAGATATTCGATGACGGCTGACGGCGCTTCACCTCGTGGCCGATGGCGTGCATCAGGTGTGTCTTGCCCATGCCGACACCGCCATAGAGGAACAGCGGATTGTAGGCGCGCGAGGGACGCTCGGCGACGGCCAGCGAGGCGGCGCGCGCAAACTGGTTGCCGTTCCCGATCACAAAATTGTCGAAGGTGTAGCGCGAGTTGAGCTGGGCAGCAGTGGACCAGTCGAAGCGGCTCTGTTCGGGCGTGCGCGCCGGCGCTGGCGGCGGTGCTGTGGGCGCGTGCGCCGGAACCGGGCCAAAGCCACCATCCCTCCGCTGCGGCGGAATCGAAGGGTCTTCCTCGGCAGTGACGAAACTCACGTCGTCGAATTCGAGAGACTGCAGGTCGATGGCTTCCTGAATCAGGTCGCCGTACTTGTCGCCAATGTGCTGAAATTCCGGCGACGGAACGCGCACATAAAGAATTCTGCCCGTCGCGTGGCTATAGCGAGTGGGCTTGAGCCAAGTCTCAAAGGACTGGCGAATCACCTTTTTCTCTAACGCTGCGAGAATCTGGAGCCAGGGATTCAGTGCCGAACTAGGAGATGTCGCAAATGCCATCTTACAGATCCTTACCCGCGCCGCATGCGGAACATTGGGCCGGTTTATCTAAAGTCATTCTGGCAAAGGCTCTCTAGCGGCGGAAGATGTTGGCTTTCCGTCTTGCTGCCCATGTCCGAATACATGATTGCCGCTGGTGTGCCCCTGAAATTAGACCTCGGGGCGGTGAACAAAAAAACCGTTCCGTGAGACGCGCTAAACTTTCCTGAACGGTCCCGATGGTAGCACATTTGGCGCTCGTTGCAATCACTCTTTAACAGAACTTTTCGTCACTCTGAAGACTTGCACCAATGATGGTGAAAGTTTGCGCGAATGTTACCAGAGTTACTGCAGGAGCTCGCCAAATTGAGACTTTAGATTCGATCATAGCGCAACTTTCTGGTGCGATGTAGTGTGCCGATTGCATATCGCTGATGTGTCGATTGCATATCGCGGAACAGTGCACGTCGAACGCTGCGCAACGCAAGTCTATTAATCCGAAACTGCAATTGCGGAACTCCATATTTGCTCGCGCTGGATTCCTGGCCCAGCTTGCGATATACTCAGAGATGCTGTCAAAGCGCAGATTCTTTAGAGGAAACAGGAGCGCATTTCCATGCCCAAGCGCACATTTCAACCCAACCGCCGCCACCGTGTGAAAACGCACGGGTTCCGGGCGCGCATGAAGACCAAGGCCGGCGCTGCCGTGTTAAGCCGCCGCCGTGCAATCGGCCGCAAGCGCGTATCAGTTAGCGCCGGCTTCCGCGACTAATTCTTCCCCGCCGTTTAGCCCACCATTTCTGTTCGTCCCGGAATGCGCTGCTCAATGCGGCAGTTCCGGATCGAGCTATCGCGGCAAAACCATGAATTCCTCAGTCAAGCCTGCCGAGCATGTTGAGCGCCAGTCGATCGCGGGCGCACGCCTGCGCAAACACGCCGACTATCAGCGCGCTTATTCCGCTGGACGCAAGCGACAATCCACATCGATGAGCTGGTTTCTCGCACCGCAATCGCCATGCGAAGCCGGTCCCCGCGTAGGCCTCACTGCAGGCAAGGTGCTCGGTAAAGCCCATGAGCGCAATCGCATCAAGCGCCGCATGCGCGAGGCCCTGCGCCGCCATGTCGACCTGCTGCCCAACGGCTTCGATCTGATCTTCCATCCCCGCCGCGGCGTCCGTACAGTTGAATTCGCGAAACTTGAAGCGGAGGTCGTGCGTATCCTTGAACAGGCAAAAGCCGAAGCCGTACGCAGCGCGCAAAAAGACGTGCTGCACACCGCCTCAGCCAAGCCGGCATTATGACGCGCATCCTGCTCGCCCTGCTCGCCTTCTATCGCCGCTGGCTCTCGCCGGCCCTGCATTCGCTGGGTACTGGCGGTTGCCGCTATTTGCCCACCTGCTCGGAATATGCCATCGTCGCCATCTCAACGCATGGCCCGCTGCGGGGCACGGGGCTGGCAATTTGGAGGGTGTTGCGCTGCCACCCGTTTACTCGCGGGGGTCTAGATCCCGTTCCGCCGGCAGCACATACAAGACCTTTTCACCACGAACCATTACCATAGAAGGAGCGGCGGCCTCACTGGCTCCCCTTTCGAATCGACAGGACGTATCCTTTGCCCGAAATTCACAATCCCAATCTTCAGACGCAGGGTCCCGGCGGCAGCAGCGGCAGCGGCGGCGATATGCGCTCCACCATCGCCTTCACCGTGCTGATTCTCGTCGTGCTCCTCGGCTACCAGTATCTCTTCAAGCCCACGCCGCCCCCTGCCCCCCAGACCCAGTCGCAACAAGCGCAAACGGCAGCACAGCAGGCAGGGCAACAGGCCTCGCAGCAGCCTGCATCAGCGCAAACGCAATTGCCTGGAGCATCCGCACAGGCAGCGGGAGCAACCCCGTCCGTCGCCGCAGCCATCGTTACCGACACCACGGTAGAGAACGAGTTATACAAAATCGTCTTCACCAATCGCGGCGCGCGCGTAAAGCAGTGGATTCTGAAGAAATACATCGACACCGCCGGCAAGCCGCTGGACATGGTGCAGCCCCAGGCTTCGGAGCGCTTCGGTTACCCGCTCTCGCTGTATACCTATGAGCCCGCGCTCACTGCCCAGGTAAACGATGCGCTCTACCAGGTAACGGTGCAGGGCGCGCCGCCTTCGGCCACCGGCGAGGTGCTGGCTCCCAACTCAATCACTTACCACTACGCCGCCAACGGACTCGACGTCGTAAAAACGTTCAGCTTCGATTCCAGCTACGTGGTCACCGTCAACACCTCGGTCAAGCGTAATGGCGTTCCGGTCCGCGCGCTGGTCGAGTGGCCCGCCGGCCTTGGCGACATGGAAGAGTTCCTTCCCTCGTCTCTCACCCGGTCGCAGGTGCGGACTTCAGCCTCCGCGCAGTTCGCCTGGTCCATCGACGGCAAACAGGATTCGGTAGCCGCCAAAAAGGTGAGCGGCAACGCTACCCTCGACCAGCCCTACAACTATGCGGCAATCATGGATCTCTATTTTGCCGCCGCGTTCCTGCCCGACAATCCCGAGCGGACATCCGTCGTCACGCTGCACAGCACCCTCGACGTGCCCGGTAACCTCAGCGACCCCAGCAGTCAAAAGAGTCCTGCCGACGTAATCGGCCTGGCAGTGGGCGACACCACCGGATCGACACACCTCCGCATTTTTGCCGGCCCCAAGGCTACCGACACTCTTGCATCCGTTCATGCCATCGGCCCCGACGGCAAGGCCACCGGCCAGTCGCTTGAGCCGCTGATCCAGTTCGGCTGGTGGACCATTATCGCCAAGCCGCTCTACTTGGTTCTGCGCTTCATGGTGCTGCACGGCATCGGCAATTGGGGATGGGCAATCATCCTGTTTACCGTAATCTTCAGCCTCGTGCTGCTGCCCACGCGCTTCATGATGATGAAGTCCTCGCTGAAGATGATGCGCATTCAGCCCAAGGTTGAAAACATCAAGAAGCGCTACGCCCATCTCAAAGTCAACGACCCCAAGCGGTCGGAGATGAACACTGAGATGATGGCGCTCTACAAGACCGAAGGCGTCAACATGTACGGCGGCTGCCTGCCCCTGCTCTTGCAGATGCCGTTGTTCTTTGCCTACTTCCGCGTTCTGCAGAATGCGGTCGAGTTGCGCCAGGCGCACTGGTACTGGCTCACCGACCTATCCAACCCCGACCCGCTGCACATTCTGCCCATCCTCATCATCCTCACCATGTTTTTCACCCAGTACATAACGCCGTCTCCCGGCATGGACCCGGCACAGCGCCGCATGATGGCCTTCATGATGCCCATCTTTTTCGGCTTCATGTTGTGGCACTACGCCTCGGGCCTGGCGCTCTACTGGGGCACCAGCAACATCATCAACCTGGCCATTCAGGTCTCCATCAACCAGTCCCACATCGGCAAAGAGATGCACGAAATCGCCTCCAAGCGAGCCCTTAAGAAAGCCGGCATCAACCCCAAGACCATTCAGGGACGGAAATAAGATCGGAACCTGATCCACACATTTTTCAACAATCACGAACCCCGCTCAGGCACAGCCAGAGCGGGGTTCTTCGTGGTAGCCCAACAAAGCCCCGTGCCCCATCCTTTCCGTTTCTTTCTGCGGAAAGGGTGGGATACCACGACCCTCAACTGTCATCGTGAACCGAATTTTCTTAATCGCAGGCCTCCACCAGATCCCCTCAACTCGATGCAATCCCCTCTCGTGGTGTATCTTCCTACCGTATGGGGTCTACTAATATCGTTCCGCATCCTGCGCCCGAAGCAGAAGAAGTCTATCGCCGCTGGCTCCAATTCCTGGACGACGAACTCGTCCGCCACAGTTCCCCGGAACGGCGGTCGGAGATCGTGCGCGACCAGCTTCACCAGCTCTACCTCGGCCGCCCGCACGGCGCCAAGTCCACCATCAGCCTGACCTCGGAGCTGCCCGGCACAATTCTCGCGCTCTCGCTCGACCCCGCCAACGTGACCCTCGAGGCGGAGTATTTTC
>PKXI01000353.1:3923-4101 GCA_003133425.1 Acidobacteriaceae bacterium | reverse complement strand
TGAATGTTCGCGTTCATGTCCTTAACGCCACTCTGGAAGATGCATTTCGCCATTGGCACCGGGGCTTTCGCCCACTCGTAGACCTACTCCAGCCTGCTGCCGTTGCTTGAACACCCCACAACTTTGCATGCTCTCACACAACGGCGCGCCAACCCGGCAACCTGTCCGGCAAACTCCG
>PKXI01000353.1:0-3891 GCA_003133425.1 Acidobacteriaceae bacterium | reverse complement strand
ACCAAGCTCCCAATGTCATTGAGCGGTTACTCATTGCGCTCCTCGCGGTCGTACGGACTGCGTTCGCTCTTCAGCATGTTTTCGAGCGATCTGGCCATCGATCTCGGCACCGCCAACACCCTGGTCTACGCGGCCGGCAAGGGCATCGTTGTCAACGAGCCCTCCATTGTGGCCATCAACAAGAACACCGGCGAGGTGGAAGCCGTGGGCAAGGAGGCCAAGGAGATGCTGGGCCGCACGCCCGGCAACATCGTGGCTATCAAGCCCATGAAGGACGGCGTCATCGCCGACTTCAAAGTCACCGAAAAGATGCTCAACTACTTCATCCAGAAGGCCCACAACCGCAAGATGCTCGTCCATCCGCGGATCGTCATCGGCGTGCCTTCAGAGATCACGCAGGTTGAAAAGCGCGCCGTCGAGGACTCGGTCTACCGCGCCAAGGCCAGCGAGGTCTACCTGGTCGAACAGGCCATGGGGGCGGCCATCGGCGCCGGCCTGCCGACCACTGAACCGGGCGGCAACATGGTGGTGGACATCGGCGGCGGCACCACGGACATCGCGGTCATCTCGCTGTCGGGTATCGTCTACTCGCGCACAGTGCGCATGGCCGGCAACCAGATGGACGAGGCCATCACCAACTACCTCAAGCGCAAGTACAACNNTGCTCATCGGCGAGCGGACCGCCGAACATATCAAGATCGAGATCGGCTCGGCGTACCCGCTGGACAAGCCGCTGACATTGGAGATCAAGGGACGCAACCTGATCGAGGGCGTGCCCAAGACCATCACCATTGACGACAGCGAAATTCGCGAAGCGCTGGGCGAGTGCATCGCGGTCATCATGAACGCGATCCGCGTGGCTCTGGAGCGCACCCCGCCCGAACTCTCGGCCGACATCAGCGACCGCGGCATCGTGCTCACCGGCGGAGGNNCGCATCCGCGAAGAAACAGGCCTGCCGGTCTCAGTGGCCGACGATCCGCTGGCCTCGGTGGTGCTGGGCATCGGCAAGATGCTCTCCGACTTCCGGCTGCTGCGCAAGATCAAGATCGACTGAGCTGCGGGTTTGGTGCGGGAAAGCGCGCCGGTTGGAATTTATGGTTTCCCACCTTAGCGCAAGAAGCGCGCGAAGGTGGAAAACATCGCAGAAACCTCGCCCAGCCAGGAACTGAGGGCGCCCAGATTCCGTCTTTGAGACTTGGCATTCCAAGAATCCCAGCAACCGCCGCGCCGGCGGCTTAGTTCAAACGCCCATGGGACCATGGACACGAACGCGAATCAGGGTCACGGCTTTCGATCATTTTTCCGCTGAAGACCACCATTTCAACAGAGCACTACGTGTCACATACTCGAAGACGTGTAGATAAATCGGCATATTGTCCTTTATCCAAGTCGCGCCCTTCTCGGAATGCGCCAGAGCTGTTGGAATCTCGGCGTTGGCGGGAACCCGGGGTACTCATATACAGCTTACAAACAGCGCTGCAATTGCGAGCCTAAGAGCTTCGGATTTCAGGAGGTACAGAGGCTGCAGTCCATTTCTTGTACCAACCGTAGAAGACATAACCAATCGCCCACAAAATGCAAAAGCCTAGCAAGACGAACAGAACAATTACAAGAGGGTGTGTGAAGGTGGGGTTCACAAACCTGCCTATCAAAATGAACTACCCCGCCGCAAGCAGCGGGGTATCTTGCCGAACGACTTTAGGCCGACGCCGCGAGCGGCGGGGAATCAAACCCGAAGAGATTGAAAATTCCTGTTAGGCAGCCTACGATTGCAGCCCCAATGACTGTCACCACCAGTGGCATGTATGTGTCTTCAAATCGTTTGCTTCGGCTGACGAAATACGTCCAGTCGGGAGCTAGGACTCTCAATTTGGCGCTGCCGATGCAGCTCCCTTCGAAGATGATTTGTGAATCTGGCGGGCCATCGAAGATGATTTGCAGCTTTAGACCATCGCCCGGCTCCAATACCGCGAATTTAATCACCACAGAATCACTCTCACTATTATTAGAAGTTACCTGAACTTCAATTCCCAAGATCGAACGTGTGGACTTTGTCACAGCGAGGTCTAAAATTCGCACTTCTTTAGGGAAAGAGACGGTGTACGGAGAGATTACGTCTGACTGAAGGATGGGAAGTTGCCCGTCATTCCAAAAGTAGATAAACAGAGCAGTGACGCCATTGTTTCCGACAGATTTGCCGTTGTAGGTAACGGAGAACCCTGCGAGGCGGCTCACCACAGATTTGACCAGCACTTCCGGAGCGGGCGCTTTCACAACCGTGGGAATTCGACGTTTCTCTCCTCGCCTGTATGCCCAGATTGAAAAGAGTACGGCGCCGATGGTTATTACTAAGCTTATTAGAATAAGCCACCTGTCTACGCTCATGATTAGCATGATAGTTCAGCGGCCTAGAGGGTTAGGCTGGAATAGGCTCAGTGATTTAGGCCCCGAATTCGAACATCGGTCCCCATAAACGCCGATGTCGACTGGAAGGCTTTTGGGATGATGCTAATCCCCTTACCCCTCGGGGCGCGTCTCAGAAGGATGTTGTGGACATCGCTACTCCTTGGTCTTGAGTTTGCTATCGTTTTCGCGGATGAACGCTTCGATCTCAGGAGCGCTGGCAAGAACGCGAAGCCACTGTTCCTTGTAGAGGGTGACGGGGAAACGTCCCATTCCGTAGAGGGATACGGCACCTTTCTCGCTGACCTTGAGACTCAACCCTGCTGAATCCTTGCTCTTGAGCTTTGCGTTTTCTGCCCGCAGACGCTCCAACTCGGCTTTCATTTCCGCTTCGTTCATGCCGTCTCTCCCATTCTGTTTTTCGCTTCAACCGTCTCCCTGCACACTGGTTGCGCCAAGCCACAAGGTTCCGGCGCAACGGCCAAAAGCGCCTAGATCCGCTCGACTTCGAGCCGCCTGAGTCTCGCAGTACTGGACCACTGCTCCATCCGTTCAGCATCAGTGGAGAACTCGGCGGAGATTTCCATCCACCTGTTCTCGTTCTCACGGGCCACCCGCAGCGCGGCCTGAAGCGCCTCAATTTGCTGATCCCTTGATGAATCCATTCAGGTATCAGTTTATATCGTCGTCGCTGTTCCGCCCCAAAGCGGCGAGCACGGCAATCCAACGCATCCCCAAATAGAGGGCTGACCTGCCTTTCTTCACACCTGAATCAGTATTCCGCCTGAGGTATATCCAAATGAAACCATCCAAGCTTTACGAGGCGCTTCATGCGCTGATCGGCGAACGTGTGCCTCTGCATATCTGGGGCGCATGCGGTGTCGGCAAATCTCAGATCGTGGCTCAAGTTGCGGGCGATCTCGACTTCGACTTTATTGACGTTCGCGCCGTGCAACTCGACCCGGTCGACCTGCGAGGTCTGCCGCGGATCAAAGCGGATCAGACCGAGTGGGTGCCTCCCAAGTTTCTTCCTACCACCGGAAAAGGCATTCTGTTTCTCGATGAACTGACCTCTGCGCCACAGATGACGCAGGCCGGCTGCTATCAATTGGTACTCGACCGCAAACTCGGAGAATATGTGCTGCCCGAAGGGTGGGTTGTCATCGCCGCAGGAAATCCGGCTTCCGAGCGGGGGGTCCATTTCTCGATGCCGCGGCCGTTGCGCAACCGGTTCGTCCACCTTGAACTCGAGGCGGATTTGAACGACTGGTGCAAGTGGGCACTCGGCGCAGGCGTGCGGCCTGAGATCATCGCATTTCTGCGCTTCAAGCCAGACCTGCTGCACACAGCCGATGCAACGTCGGACGCCAACGCATGGCCCACTCCCCGTTCCTGGGAGATGGCCTCAAACGTCCTGCGCGGCATCGCTCGCCGGCAGAAGACTACTTTCCTTTCAGGTGCAAGTGAGTTCGAGGCGCAGTTGCTGG
>PKXI01000161.1 GCA_003133425.1 Acidobacteriaceae bacterium | reverse complement strand
GGTTGCGGGAAGAAAGAAATTAAACAGCCCTCCCGGCACCGATGTTCAGCGCGCAGTTGCCGATATTTCACTCGCCGATCCACCCGCGCCCATCAGAACCAGCGAGCGCTGAGCAAAGGGCGAGTAGACCAGAAGCGTGGTGCATGCCAACGCCAGTCCGAAATTGATGTGGTGCAGCAACAGAAAAGGCGCAAGCGACCACAGCTCATCGAGGGCTAGCAAAAACGGCCAGATCCTGAGGAATTTTCCCCGCGCACCGGGTGCACGAAACAGCACAGCCGAGAGCAGAAAGGCGCGGACAGGAATCAGAATCGCGGCCGTCACGATCAGAACGGTAAATGCCTGAGATGCCCTCGGCAGCGCTGAAAAGAGGTCTTCGATCTCCGCCAAATTCGCAAGTGCCCCAACATAGAAGCCCACATACATCAACTGCATCAGCACAAAGAGCGTTTGCACCAACGGAAATGAGGCCTTCGGAAGCTCCTCCGGAGAGGCCAGTATCCGGCCAAAGACTCTGCCTTCAAGTTCTACAGTAGCTGCCGGCTGCTCTGCCACTATCTGGTCCTGCGCCGGCGCCGAAGGGGGTTCCAGGGCCGTGGATGACGAACTCCCATCCTGCGCGATCCGTTCGACCGGAGCCACGAACCGGTAGCCGCGGCGAGCCAGCGTCTGAACAAACCTCGAGTTGCCGGCCGCATCTCCGAGCGCTTCGCGGATGCGATTCACCGCCGAGTTCACGCCATGCTCGTAATCAACGAAGGTCCCGTCGGGCCACAACTCCTGAGAGATTTCTTCGCGTGTGAGCAGTTGGCCGGGTCTGGCAAGAAGCATCAGGAGCACCTGGAACGGCTGCGCGTTCAACTTGATAAGGATTCCCTGCCTGCGAAGCTCTCCCGTGGCAGAGTCTGCTTCAAATGCTCCGAAGCGGTAGCGCCGGGCTGGCTGTGACTCTGTCATGTCTTTCGGTCCAGTGTATCCGATCGCGAATTCAATCCAAAGTTTTCCGGCAATGTACAACTTCTCAAAAGTCTAAATGCTGCAATCACTTGCGAAGTGAGAAACAATCACCAACACGTGAGCTTCATTGCATTGCCTCCGAGGCCGCCTCGGAGTAACGTCCAGGTCATGATGCAACGCGATAGATCAGATACGCGAAAACTCAGCGTTGGCTGCGTTGTCACCGCCAGGTCCATCATCCGACGGCTTCAGTTTTTATCGGCCTTGGTGCCCTTGATGGCCGCTCCTTGCTTCGTTGCGGCAGAAGCCCCGCCTTCAGCTCTGTTGGCTTTCAACTCCTATATCGGTGCGGTGGAGTCGGGCCTCGCGCGGCAGCATCGCGCACAAACAGGTTTCCTTGCCCCCGTAGCCTCAAGCCCGCAAAGCGACCGACGCCTGCGCCGTGGCGAGTTGATCATCGAGAACCTCGCATCTCCCGCAAGTTCAAATCTACCCGGAGCCATGTTGCACGACTGGCGCGGTACCGCGTTTGCGGTCGGAGCCCATGCAGCGGATTTCGAGCGACTGATGAAGGACTTCAATGCATATCCTCAGCATTTCTCCCCGCAGGTACTCCAGGCGAAGACCCTCTCGCAACAGGGTGCTCATTTCGTGGCGACAATGCGAGTGCGGCAGTACCACATAATCACGGTGGTGTTGGATACGACCTACGACATCAACTTTGGGATGCTCGATCCGCGGCACGGATACAGCATCACGCGAAGCTCACAGATTTCCGAAATCGACTCGCCCGGCACTCGCGGCGAGAGCACACTGAAACCCACCGAAGATCACGGTTTTCTTTGGCGGCTCAATACGTACTGGAGCTATGAGGAGCGGGACGGTGGACTGTACATGCAGATCGAATCCGTCTCGCTCTCTCATTCCATTCCAACCGGACTCGGCTGGGCGATCGGGCCATTTGTGCAGAGTGTTCCACGCGAATCGCTCGAATTCACATTGCGCTCTGCCTGCAATGCGCTCCGAAAATAGTTTGATCGCGACAACGAAGCTTGCCGGAAGCCCCGGCCATTGGGAAGGAGACGATGATGAATGCAGCATCAGCCACTACAGATGGCGCAGCTTTTCAAACTGCGCGCCGGATAAACCAGTCCCTGACCGCGTCCATTGAAAAGCGCGCCCTGCAGTGGATGGCCGAGCGTGCACCGAATTGGGTCACATCGGACCAGCTCACCTCGCTCGGCCTGGCTGCACAGGTTGGAGCGGGAATCTGCTACGGATTAGCGCGCTACAACCGCTACGCCCTGCTGCTGGTGATTCTGTGCATCGTTCTGAACTGGTTCGGCGACAGCATGGACGGAACGCTCGCCCGTGTACGCCATCAACAGCGCCCGCGCTACGGCTTCTACGTGGATCACATCGTAGACATCTTCGGATCGGTCGCGCTGATGTGCGGACTGGGTTTCTCCGGGTTTCTACACTGGCAGACCGCAATCGCAATGCTGATAGCGTTTTTACTGCTGTCGAGCGAGAGTTACCTTGCGACCTACACGCTGTCCAGTTTTGAAATGTCGCAAGGCATCTTCGGTCCCACGGAGATTCGCATTCTGCTGATCATCGGCAACCTGGCATTGCTGCGCAGTCCATATTCCACGCTGTTCGGGCACAGAATGCTGCTCTTTGACCTGGGCGGAACCATCGCAGCGGTAAGCATGCTCGCAATGGTAATCGCCGTCACGGCGCGCCATACAGCCGAGCTTTACCGGCAGGAGCCGTTGCCGTGAACACGTTCATCCGCTGGGGCAAGTTCAACCTGGTGGGCGCCATCGGCATGGTTGTGCAACTCACCGCACTGGCTCTCTTCAACCGGTGGTCCCGCGGCCACTACCTCTGCGCATCGGCTGCGGCCGTGGAAATCACGCTGTTGCACAACTTTGTGTGACACCTGCATTACACGTGGCGCGACCGCCGCAACCGCTCAACCTTGCTCGCGCAACTATTGCGGTTTCATTTATCAAATGGCCTCGTTTCCATGGTGGGAAATCTCGCGCTGATGCGAATCCTCGTCCACGACGCGCACTTGCCACTACTCGTCTCGAACGTGATCGCAATTCTCTGCTGCTCTGTTGTCAATTTCTGTCTTGGGAATGAGTGGGTGTTCGCGGTCGGGCGCAGACGGGAACTCCAGGCCTCATAAGCGAGACCATTCGCCAAGCTCAAGGCAAAACGAATTTATCCGCGCCCGATGAATGGCATCGTTGTCGCCATCACGTTCATGAACTGAACATTGGTATTCAGGGGTAGCCCCGCGATGTATAGAACTGCATCGGCAACGTGCTTCACATCGAACCTTAGTTCAGGAACTATATCGCCGTTCGGCTGCAGTGCGCCTACGGCCAGGCGGGCACTCATGTCGGTCGCCGCGTTGCCAATGTCGATCTGGCTGCAAGCGATGTCGTAAGCGCGGCCGTCGAGCGAGATGCATTTGGTCAGGCCGGTGATGGCATGTTTGGTTGTGCTATAAGGCGCCGAATTCGGTCGTGGCACATAAGCCGAAAGCGAGCCGTTGTTGATGATGCGGCCGCCACGCGGCTCCTGCGATTTCATGATACGAATCGCCTGCTGCGCGCAAAGAAACGAGCCAGTAAGATTCGCGCCGACAACAGTAGACCACTGCTCGAAGGTAAGATCCTCGATTGCAATTCCCGGAGCATTGGAGCCGGCGTTGTTAAAAAGCACATCGAGCCGGCCGAATTTATCGCGGACGACGTCGAACAGCGCCTGCACCGAATCGGGCTTGCTTACGTCCGTTGCAGCGGGAAGCATCGCTGGAGCCCCGGCAACCGCCATCGCGGCAGTCTCTTCAAGCGCGGCCTTGCGCCGCCCGGCGAGCACAACCGAGTATCCGGCTCCATGCAGAGCCAGCGCGACCGCTCGGCCAATGCCGCTGCCAGCCCCCGTAACGACAGCTACCTTGCTGTGGCCAGTGCTTGCGCTTCCCTCTTGCGTGCTCGCCAATTTGCCCTCCTCAAACCTTCACCTGTCTGAACATTATTACCCTACCTGATTCAGGCAGGGATGAGAAAGCGGCCGTCGCGCATGATCTGTTCTTCGCTGGCGTCCGATTCTAGCCAGATGTGGGAGCGCAGGCCGACCACGTCGATGTGTGTACCGGATGTCCAGGGAGTGCCGGTATGCTCGCCGTAAGGATTGCCGAAGGCGATATGGATGCCTGGAAATTTCTCGTCCTGCAGAATATTGCCGATCACGCGCTCGATGCTGATGTTAGTGCTGATGGCAAACTCACCCAGCGGCAACGAGCCATCTCCGCAATTGCAACCCAGGCGTGAGTTGAGTTTCAGCAAAGCGGGCATAAAGAGCCGAGCAACGGACCGCTTGCGCTGGCAGGAGATTTTCCATGCCAGGAAATGAAAGCCTGGTGTATACTTCCGTTCTCCTCACGCTTTCTTGAATACACTCAAACTTCTAACTGCGCTGTTCTAGTTCAAGAACATCGTGCGATAGAGTGTGTCGCGCTGGACCGGCTTGAAGCCGGCGTCGCGGATGATACGGCGCAGTTCTTCTTCCGTGGTGCAGTTGCTGGTGCCGGCGGCGCGCACCACGTTCTCTTCCAGCATCACCGAACCCACATCGTTCCCGCCGAAGTGGAGGCCCAACTCCAGAACCTTCAGGCCTTGCGTTACCCAACTTGCCTGCACATTCTCGATGTTATCGAGATAGAGGCGGGCGATGGCCAGCACCTTCAGATATTCAACGCTGGTGGCTTCTTCCCATCCGCGGCCGCCGAGGGCTGTGTTCTTGGGCTGAAAGCTCCAGGGGATGAAGGCTGTAAATCCGCCGGTCTCTTCCTGCAGGCGGCGCACAACTTCAAAGTGGTTGATCCGCTGTTCGAAGCTCTCGCCGACGCCGAACATCATCGTGGCTGTGGTGCGCATGCCAAGCTGATGCGCGGTGCGATGCACGCTGACCCAGTCTTCGGTGTTGCATTTGAGGCGCGCTATACGATTGCGCACTTCGTCGTCGAGAATTTCGGCGCCGCCACCGGGGATGGAATCAAGGCCAGCGTCGCGTAGGCGCGCGATGGTGTCGCGCAGAGATAGATTCGAATACTCGGCGATGGCAAGAACTTCAGAGGCCGAGAGGCAGTGCAGCCATATCTTCGGGAAGCGCTGCTTGATGCCGGTGAAGAGTCTCTCGAACCAGTCGATCTTGAGGTCAGGATGGATACCGCCCTGCATCAGCACGCCGGTGCCGCCCATCTCCTGAGTCTCCGCGATCTTATCGTAGATAGTATCGAAGTCGAGAATGTAGCCCTCGTCCGAGCGTGGATCGCTTTTGCCGTTCTTGGGCAGCGGCCGATAAAAGGCGCAGAAGGTACAGTACTCGGTGCAGAAGTTGGTGTAGTTGATATTGCGATCGATGATGTAAGTGACCACGCCTTCAGGGTGCAGGCGGCGACGCACTGCGTCAGCCTCAAAGCCCAGGCCAATGAGGTCCGGTGAGTGGAAGTGGTCGAGGGCCTGTTGGCGAGTCAGCGGCATAGTTTGATTCTACCAACTCATTGGTTGACGGGCGAACCACCCACTTGCCGTAGCTCTCCCGGATCTCAAATGCAAGACTCAAACTCAAGGCCAGAAGCGGACCGGCCCGGTTCACTTAGGTTCGGTCTTGCGAAACATAAATAGACCCCGTGTGCGCAGCGGACGGCCCTGCGTGCGCGCGAGGTTCGACGCTGTGGAGACGCCGCTGAACAGGATAAAGAAGTCAAGAAAGGCTCTAAAGAAGCCTTTCTTGTTATCGGTGGCCATCAGGGGAAGGACCTCATGGATCAAACTCCGTGCTTTTTCCGCGCTTTCACTCTATTTGAGAAGCAAAAATGGTTGCGGGATGCAATATCCGCGAGAATATCCTAGCCACCGTAGCGTTTCTGGTGCCAGACCCAGGCAGTTCGAATAATGTCGTCGAGTTGGGTATAGCGCGGCTTCCAGGCGAGTTCGCGGATGGCTTTTTCAGAGCTCGCGACCAACACCGCCGGATCGCCGGCGCGGCGCGGATGGATTTCAACGGGTATCGGATGCCCGGTGACGCGGCGCGCAGATTCGATGACTTCGCGCACGCTGAAGCCCCTTCCGTTACCTAAGTTGTATATCAGGGGACTAAAGTTGCAGGCCTTGGAATCAGCTGCTTGCTGGGTGCTTCCGAGGGCATCGAGCGCCAAAAGATGCGCATCTGCGAGGTCGGCAACATGGATGTAATCGCGGATGCAAGTGCCGTCCGGAGTCGGGTAATCTTCGCCGAAAATCTTGATGCAGTCACGCCGTCCGAGCGCGACATCCAGGACCAGCGGGATAAGGTGTGACTCCGGTTCGTGGGCTTCGCCGCGGGTAATTTCACCCCCGGCCCCCTCCGGTGCTCCGGCCACGTTGAAGTAGCGAAGAGAGGCATAGCGCAGTCCGTGGATTCGGTTCATCCAGGCGAGCATTTGCTCCACAAGGAGCTTGGATTCGCCGTAGGGGTTGGTGGGAAGAAGGCGCGCATCTTCTTTAATTGGAATAACTTCAGGCTCCCCATAAACGGCGGCGGTGGAGGAGAATACCAACCGGCGGGGACCATGGGCCAGCATGGCCTCAAGCAGAGAGAGCGTCGCCGCGGTGTTGTTGCGAAAGAAAATTTCAGGCCGCACCATGGACTCGCCAGCCTCAATGAGGGCGGCAAAGTGGAGCACGCCATCGAAGGACGATCCCATATCGTGAGCCTTGACGAAAAGGTTTTCAAGCGCAGACCGATCGGCAACTTCGCCTTCGACAAATTTGACACCGGAAGGAAGCAAATCACGCCGGCCGTGGCTCAAATTGTCAAAAATCAGAGCCTCGTGCCCTTTTTCGGCAAGCAGCCCCGCAACTGTACCACCTATGTACCCGGCACCTCCGGTAATCAATATCTTCACAAAAAAGGCTGTCCTTTCACGAACACTTTCGATAGCCTTGAGTCTATTACAATAGGGTGAGTAGGTCATGGTTGGATGGACTACAAGCCTCCAACCGGGAAACCTGCGGGCAGCCAGCTCGCCGCCCACATTTGTTCTCTTACTCCTGGATGTTGCCGGGCCTGAACTACTTCCGGCACCCAATTTCTGAAAAGCGGGCAGCGGATTGCTGCTGGAATGTACGAGAGCGCGCGTTTCTTCGGATGCCTTGGATGGAAAGTGGAGATTCAAAATGTCCGAGGCTTATACATTTAATCTGAGCCATGCGCCAGGGTCCGGGCCGTGGTTCTGTAGTTTTTGCGTTCCCACCTTTTCGCCATTGGCTTTCACCATCTTTCGGAGTACAAGGTACTTATCGCACAATGGCAGTATGCTCCGAGAGTATCAGCGGGAGCAGACGACCAAGCGATGTTCTTTAAGTAGCATCCAAGCGGGTGCCTGGTGCGGCAACGCCCTTGGTGGCGGGTCGCAACCACGCACAAATGACGAACGCGGAGTGCAATTTAGCGCCATGCAAGCGATGAAGGATTTGCATTTCGCTAACGCCGGAGCGCCAATGGAAGATCGAGGGATGAATGGCAATTGTCAATATGCCGGTTCCAGCGATGTCTTTCTGGCTAGACATTTATTGTGCGGTCGCGTTGGCCGCCAGCGAGGACTGAAAACATGGCGCTAACTTATACCCCAGGGCGTACCAACTTCGGTCCCCTTCCCGAGCCTGAGCGTAGCCTTGCCTCGTTTCTTACAAGTACGGCGATTAACGGGTCGATCCTTGCTTTGTTCTTGTACATAGGAGCAACGGCGCGGCATGTGATCGAGGAGCACAAGTACGAGTTCACGGAATTGATTGTCCCCACAACGCCGCCGCCGCCACCGAAGGTGAAGGTGCCGCCGCCACCCAAGATGCCGCCACCGCCGGAGCCGCCCAAGATTCAGCTGGATACGGTTCGCAAGATTGAAATGCCGAAGCCGAAGCCTGAGCCGAAGCCGATCCAGATGGAGGCGAAGCTGGCGCTTCCGGTGGTAAAGGAAGCTCCGAAGCCGGCCATCATTCTGGCTCCGCAGCCCAAGGCGGCTTTGACAGCCGCCATGCCGGCGCAGGACAAGAGCGTTAAGCCCTCGACAGCTCCGGTACATCTTGGCCAGACCTTCGGTGCGACTCCAAACCCCAACGCCACTCGACCGGCAACAATCGCCGCCATCGGTAATCCTTATGGCGGAATGCAGGGCCCTGCGGTTGCTCCGCATGGCGTGGTTGGATCAGCCGGCATAGGAAACGGCCTCAAGTCCGGCTCGAATGCCGGGGTTGTTGGAAAAGTGGCCTCCGCAGGCATTCCAGGCGCCACCGGGACCGGTCCGGCAGGCAATTATGGCAAGGTTGCATCGGCCGGCATTCCCGCCATGGCCGCTCCGGTGGCGGCTGCCCCCAAAATGGTTGCTGCGCCCGTATCCACCACCCTTGAAGTCATTTCAAAGCCACCCCCGCAGTACACCAATGAAGCCCGGCAACTGAAGGTACAGGGAGACGTGGTACTGCGTGTAACCTTTCTGGCCACCGGCCAGGTTGTCGTGCAAGGCGTGGTGCACGGTTTGGGCCACGGACTGGACGAGGAAGCGCGCCGTGTCGCGCAACAAATACGTTTTCGTCCGGCGACGCGCGACGGTCGACCGGTGGACTTAACCACAACAATCACAATTACATTTCAATTGGCATAGCCTCAACTTTGCAGTAAAGTACAAGAGCCGTAATAAGCCGTTAAGCGCCGAGCCGGCGCCAAAGGCTGAAGCAAGATTTGGACGAAGCCATCTAGGAGCTTGACATGACTTTTCGGAAGATCCCCCTCACCTTCCTGATCATTACTCTGGGTGTGGCCTGCGCGTACGCGAAGAACCAACCAAAATACGAACAGGCACGCTTGCTTACCCCAGAACAGTCCGCCCTCGTGGATCGGGCCGTCCTGCAGGAAAAAGTGCTGATCAAGGACATTAAGATACGCACGCCCCTGGTGGAGACATACATCCAGAACACGCGTCCCGACGTGAAGCTGTACGAAGTGCCGACCGACGATCAATTCATTTTGAGCCGCGTGGACTTCGGCAAGGCGTTTTTCGACAAGGGCTACGCGCCCCGCTCGGAGGTCAAGCACGGGTTCTTCAAGGGCTCGCTGGGGGCCATTACCGGCCTCACCAAGTTGCTGGGGCTGGAGAAATTCACCTATTCAGACACCGGCTTCATGCAGATGATGTTCATCGACCCGTCGGGCTTCGACCAGCAGCACTACGTGTTCAGCTTTGTGCGCCGCGAGTTTCTGGGCACGGTCCGCACCTGGGTCTTCGACGTGCACCCCAGACCCGACGTCAAGGGCGTGGGCATGGGCCGGTTCTATGGCAGGATCTGGGTTGAGGATCAGGGCGCCAACGTGGTGCGGTTCAACGGCACCTACACCGGACCCGGCTCTGAGGACTCTTCAAAGTTCTACTTCCACTTTGACAGTTGGCGGATGAACGTACAGCCGGGCATATGGCTCCCGGTAGCGGTCTACGTTGAGGAAACACAGCGCACCGAAGGTTCGAAGTCCGTGGGACTGAAGGCCCAGACGCACTTCTGGGGTTATTCTTTGAAGCTCCCCACGCGGGATAGCGAGAACGTGAGCGTGAAAGTCGACGACGCTGTCGACAGAAGCAACGACTCGCAGGATGTAGGCCCGCTCCAGGCCTCGCGCATGTGGATCACGCAGGCGGAAAACAACGTAATCGACCGCCTGGTGGAAGCAGGGCTGGTGGCGCCGATTGAGAATGGCGGATACGAAAACAAGGTACTTGACCAGATTGTCGTGAACCTCGTGGTTCCCAACAACCTGGCGTTCACCGACCAGATTCATACGCGCATCATGCTCACCGATACCGTTGAAGCAACCACGGTCGGCAACACCATTCTGCTGAGCAAGGGACTGGTTGACAGCCTCCCGAGTGAAGAGGCGATCGCGTCGGTTATCGCAATGGAACTCGCCCACATCGCGATGGGCCACCATATCGACACTCGTTACGCCTTCAACGACCGGTTGCTGTTCCCTGACGAGTCTTCGTTCCAGCGCATCAACATGTACCACACAGACCACGACAACGAGGAAGCCGCCAAGAAGGCGATGGAGTATCTGCAGGCCTCGATGTACAAGGACAGGCTGCCGAACGCTGGTCTCTACTATGCACAATTGGTTGACCGGTCGAAGGAGCTGAAGTCGCTCAACACACCAAAGCTCGGCGATTCTCTCCTGAAGACCGATGGATCGCCATGGATGGGAGACCTCGCACGCATGGCGCCGAAGCTGAACTGGGACGATCTGACCCAGACGGCGGCGCTCCCGCTGGGAAGCTGGCTCAAGGTCGACCCCTGGGACGACTCGGTGCACATGCTTGACGCCAAGCGCTATGCGCCGATGAACGCGCGCGACAAGATGCCGTTCGNNCGGACCCCGGCGCCCAGACGGCTGTTCCACCGGCACAACCTGCTCCGAATGATGCGGCCGCAACTCAGGCACAACCCACAACCAACCCGCCAAACCCGCAGTAAATCAAATTTCGGTAAGCCCCTGGCCGACGCAACTTG
This sequence comes from Acidobacteriaceae bacterium, assembly GCA_003133425.1. The sequence continues at coordinate 2,266 of PKXI01000161.1, read as the reverse complement.
TGCTCCTTGTCTTGGCCATGGACTTACCGGGTGATCTGGTTAGAATTCTCCGTAGGAGCTCAGACTAATGAGAACTGGACGTACCTTAAGGCCATGAAACGATCGATTAATCACCTGATCTGTATTTTGCTTGCGTCCACGGCCTTTTTCGCGCGCGGACAAGTGGTTCCATCAGCCTCCGCGCACCAGCCGACGTTGACCGCCGGCGGTTTCGGCTCCATGTTTCAGCCCGATTACGCTGGCAATGGCATCGCTCAGACCAGTCCCAACCGCCTGTATGGTATAGGCGGCTATGTCGATGTGAAGATCAGTCGTTGGGTCGGTGCTGAGGCCGAGGGCCGTTGGCTGCGATTCAACGATTACCTTGGTATCAACGAAGACACCTACCTGATCGGCCCCAAGGTCCCCATCCACACCTACAAGGGCTTGACCCCGTACGGCAAGTTCCTGATCGGTTTGGGTAGCGGGAGTTTCCTCAATGGACACTCGACTGTCCTTGCCTACGGCGGCGGTGTGGATTACCGGCTAAGTAAAAAATTCACGCTGCGCGCCTTCGACTTCGAATACCAGCAATGGCTGCTGACGCCTACGCTGTATCCATACGGCGGCAGCGTAGGCATCGGCTACAAGATCTTCTGAGGCGTCTGATCGGCGTTGCCCCGCTCACGGTTGAACGTTGAGCGGGGCAGCCTTTGCCGAAGGCATCGGCACCTTCAGAATCTTCGCCACCGTCGGTGCAATCCGCCGCATATCGAACACACCGAGATCGCGATGATGGGCAATGCCCGCGCCCATGGCAAAGAAGGACGCACGCATCTCCGGATACTCTGGCGAGAAGCCGTGCGAGCCTCTGCTGCCTGGAACCTCAGTCACCAAGCCTCCGCTGATCGCCGGACCGCAGTAGTAGCCCTGCTTGAGAACAACCAGAAACGCAGCATCCGGGAAAGCTTCGCGCTTCGCCATCGCGTCGCGATCGAGAATCTCCGCGATGCCGTTGTTCGGATCCGCTGCCAACTTGTCGAGAAGTGCGCGCACCTTCCCCGCTGTCTCACTATCGTTCGGATCGTGAAGCACAATCGCAGCCATACCGCCCGCGAGCCACGGCTCGGCTTTCCATGAGCCAATCACCGGCGCGCTGGATTGCGGACTTACCGTTGCCTGGATAAGCCCCGCCTGAAGAAACGGAATGTAGAGGTTGAGCAGGTGCGAGATGTTCATGAAGCCATGATCGGAAACCACCACCAGCACCGCCGATGGGTCGTTGGCGACGGCTGCCGCTCCGAGGCGCGCCACCATTCCATCAATCGCTTCCAGAGTCCGGTCGGCCTCCGCGCTGAAGGGAGCGTGCGCGTGCTGCGCGTCGTCGAGCGAGCTTAGATGGATGGTCATGAACGCAGGCTTTTCTCGTTGCAGAATTTCCAGTGCGTAGCGGGTTTTGGTTTCGTCGCCGCCGACGCTGGTGTCGTTGCCCATCATGTACGGGCCGGCTGCCGGCTCCAACTGCTGAATCAGCGTGTCAGGGTGCGCAAGCGCGGCCAGCAGTAACCGGTCCGCCGGATTCAGCGCTGCAGAAGGATCTGCGCTGCGCCAGAATTCCGGAATAAGCCAATCCACATCCGTTGCACCGGCGCTGACAGGCCATCCAATGCTCGCAGTGCTCAGGCCGGCGCCGTGCGCAATCTTCCATAGTGTCGGAGACTTGATCTCCGCCGCATACCAGTGCCAAGCCCCTGAATAGCGCATCTCGGGATCGAACTCTAGGTTGTTATAGATTCCATGCACGGCTGGAGCCACGCCGGTCAGCAGCGTGGTGTGGCTGGGATAGGTAACGGTGGGCCACACTCCAACCACGCCCTCGGCATACGCTCCATCGCGCATCATGCTGCGGAGGTATGGAACCTTCATACCCTTTGCATCGGCCTGTGTCACATACTCGGGCTTCAATCCATCAATGGAAATCATCAGCACCGGCGCTGCATGAGCGAGCGTTGCCAGTGCCGGAACCAGCAGCACGGCAGGCAAAGACCAGACGGAAAAACGGCGTACGAGTGAACGCATACGGAATGCTCCTCAGTGATTTTGGTGGGAACAAACGAAGCCGAACGCGACTCTCAGATTAGATTCACAAGCGAGCGGCATTCCGTCTGCGAGGGAATTGTATCAGCGAACAGTGAACAGTGGTCAGGGAACAGTGGTAGGTGAACAGGGGTCAGTGAACAGGGGCTGGTAGTCAGTTGTGAGTGGAATCGGGTAGGAGGCAGGGTCA